>NZ_JBXVPZ010000387.1:0-9492 GCF_057961495.1 Streptomyces sp. P5F9
CTGCCCAGTCGCCCCCGCCCCCCAGCGAGGAAGCAGAGGAAACCGTCCGATGAGCACTGTGCCCGCAGCCCTGTGCATGGTCGAGGTATCCGGTGCCGAAGCCCTGTGGTTGTCGGAGGGCAGCGCCCTGGGGCGGTTGGTGTACCCGCAGCGGGAGGTGACCGTCATCCGGCCCGGCCGGCACACCTGGAAGTACGGCTGCTTGGTGGTGCGCGCTCCGGTGCAGGCGGCAGCCATCCCGCTGACGGCGACGTACCAGGTGGACGAGGTCCGGGCGGCGAGTGCCACGGGCTGGACGGTGACGGTGGCCGGGCCCGCCGAGGTGATCACCGATCCGAACGAGGCCGCCTTCCCCCATAGCCCGAAAGGCATGGGAGGTGCCCCCGTCCGCCCTACGCTCACCGGCTGGACGTACGGCCCCCATGACACGGTCGTCCGAATCCATCCCCAGGCTGTCTCCGCCTTCCGGCCGGCCCGCGGGACGGCGAGTTGATGGGCACGCGGCTCGAAGCCCTGCCCCACCGGCACGTGCTCACCCTGCCCACCGAGCCGTCCGCCGTCCGGCTGTCCCGGCAGACCGCCGAACGGGCGCTGACCGAGTGGGGGATCAGCCTGCGCCACCCCGCGGTCGGCCCGGCCCTGCTGATACTCGGTGAACTGGTCACCAACAGCGTCCGGCACGCCGCCGCGCTCTCCCCCCAGGTGACGGTGATCTACGCGGCAGGCGCGGACTGCCTGGCCTTCGCCGTGCACGATCGCCATCCCTACCAGCCGCCGCTGTACGCGTCGTTCACCGACGCGGGGGGCGGGCTGGCCACCGTCATGGAACTCACCCTCGGCCTGTCCGGCACCGCCGTTGTCAGGGGCGACGCCGACGGCAAGGGCAAGAGCATCTGGGTCACCCTCCCCCTCCGAGCTCTCCCACTCTGACCCAACAGGCCGACTGCACAAGGAAGTTGACGACATGACCATCGAGTGGCGCTACACCGTCGAGCAGGAACTCGGCGTCCTGTCCGTCTCCGGATATCTGGGCCCGGACGCCGTTCGCCGCTTCGAGGGGGCCGTCGGCTGGGCGGTGGGACGCGGGACGGGCCCGGTCGTCGTCGACCTGACCGGATTGCGTGCCTGGTCGGCCGAAGGACAGCTGGCGATCACCGAGGCCGCGCGGCGTCTCGCCGCAGCGGGCCGCAGCCTGGAACTGGCCGCGATCCCCGCCGACGGCTCCCTCGTCCCCGACGGGGACTGCCCGCCCATCCCCGTGCACGCCGATCTGGCCGGCGCGCTCGCCGCGCACGGCGCACGGCACGGCAAGCCGCCCAGGGGCCGCCACGAGTGGCGGACGACGGGCTGGCCGAGCGGAGACGACGCCGGCGAATGACCCGCCCGGGTCACCGGGGTCAGCCGACGGTGAAGGCTGCCGGGATCACGTACCGGGACGACGACGGAGAGGTCCTCCTCCGTGGCGATGGCCACGTCCTCGGAGAAGCCGGCAGCGGCCGGCTCGCGGCCCGACGCACCGGTGGCGACCGCGAACGAGGTCGGCAGCGCCCTCGCAGGCCGCTTTTGCCGTGGGTGCTTCGGGGGACAGCGGTCCCGCCCCCTGGTGGTGCAGGTCGGAGATGAGGGCGCCGGCGCAGAGCCGGTCTTCCAGCGCGGGACGCGGGCTGCCGTCCGGCCACCGCTCGCCCCGCGGCGATCACGGCCACCTGCTGCCGGCCGTGCCGTAGCCGTCGGCCGTGAGCCGGCTGCCGACCGCGGTGATGTTGCGCAGACAGGCGGCGACCACCACCCGCACCCGCGGCGGTGCGGTCGCCGCGATGGCCGCACCGTTGGGAGAGGGCAGCACCAGGCGTTCGACGAAGGAGGCGCGGCGCAGGTGGGCAGGGGAGACGGCCGGGGGCTGTCAGGGACTGTCAGGTGGGACGGGATGCCGTGGCACGCCCGGCCGAGCGCCCGACTGCCGGGCATGGACGGTGGCTGCCTTCTCTGCCGCCCGCTCGGCAGGGGCGGCAGAACCGTCCGGCAGGGCAGAACGGCAGCACCCGGATGCCCGCTTCGACGGCGACGCTCACCGTCGGAGTGAAGGACAGCACGTCGACGACGGCCGGGCGGCCTCCCTGGCGAGACGGCCCGCTCCGGCGGGCCCCCACTCGAAGCGGATCCCGCTGCCGGACGGGACGGCCCAGTCACCCATGCCGCACTCCCTTTGGGTCCGCTTGCCGTGCGCCGGTCAGCTTCGCTCGCCGCCGTCCGGCGTGGCCGCTGTGGTCCGGCCGCCGAAGGACAGTCGCATCATGTGGCCGTGCCCGCACCGCGGGCAGGAGCCCTCCGGGCCAACGGCGGTGGGGCGGCACTTGAGGCGGCAGGCCGGGCACTTGTACCAGGCGACGCCCGGGCCGCGCAGCGGAATGATTCTCACGCAAGCCTCCCTCACCCGACGTATGGAGTTGCTAATCTTAGCAATTGCTGAGGTTGTTACCATCGATTTCGGGCAGCTCGTTCTCGCGCGCGGATTCGGTATGGCCGGTGCCGCAGGCGAGGATGGGCCGCATGTGTGTGACGAGTGGGTGGATGCGATGCGCCGAGGACGGTCGGGTACGGCCGTACTGCCGCACCGGGGAGGCGACGACACGATGAGTACGCCGCTGTACCAACTGAAGGCCGAGTTCTTCAAGACGCTCGGCCATCCGGCCCGCATCCGGGTGCTGGAGCTGCTGAGCGAGCGCGAGCACGCGGTGGCGGAGATGCTGCCCGAGGTGGGCATCGAGGCGGCCCACCTTTCCCAGCAGCTGGCGGTGCTGCGGCGGGCGAACCTGGTGGTGACCCGCAGAGCGGGTTCCACCGTGTACTACTCGCTGACCAGCCCTGACATCGCCGAACTGCTCCGGGTCGCCCGCGGCATCCTGTCCGGGGTGCTCGCCGGGCAGGCCGAACTCCTCGCCGACCTGCAGGCCGCCAGGACGCAGGCCAAACCGCCGTCGTAGCGGAGGCCCCCGATCGGTGGCCGTCTCCCGAGAGCTGGACAGCGCTCTACGGCACCGGGAGACGGCCGCCTTTGCCCCCAAGTGCCGTATCCCCGCTCGCGGGTGGCCGGTCGGACACCCGCGGACAAGGCCTCACCGTGCCAGGGAGGGCTCATGGGCCCGTTGCGCAAGATCCGGGACACCGGGCGGACGGCCGAGCCCGCCCCGCCCGAACCGGAGGGCGAACAGCGGCCCGCTGCCAGGGAGTTCGGCGGCTCGGAGCTCGCGTCCGCTCGGTCAGAACCGTCGCCCGGTGCTGCTCGTGCGTGACGGCGGCCGAACTCTCCGAGTTCGGCATTGGTGCAACGGCGGGAGGCTGCGAACACATCGATCGACGTGGCGTACCGCTACTTCGCCACGCCCCGGCGCCGGTTCATCCTCGCCGACACCCCCGGCCATGTGCAGTACACCCGCAACATGGTCACCGGCGCCTCCACCGCCGAGCTGGCGGTGATCCTCGTAGACGCGCGCAACGGTGTCGTCGAACAGACCCGGCGCCACGCCGCGATCGCCGCGCTGCTGCGCGTCCCGGAGATCACCGCGATCCCCATCTCGGCGCTGGCCGGCGACACCGTGGTGGAACCGTCCGCGCACGATCACCGGTATCGACGCCCCCAGCGCGCAGGCACCGGCCACCACGCAGGACGTCAGGGCCACTCTGTCATCTCAACGAGCGTCCGCTGCACGTCAGTTCGCGCGTGCTGCTCAAACACGGCACCCGTACGGTCAAAGTCGTCGTACGGCAACTCCCGCACCGCATCGACCTCACCCACGGCCTGGCCCGGGAGAGGGACCCCGGTGAGTTCGCCGTCAACGACATCGGCTCGATGGTGCTGCACACCGCCGAGCGGGCCGTGGCCGTGAGGCTCGTTCGACGCTCCGAGTGCGTCTCAGCCCGCGTTACCCCTGCTGTCCCCGCTCGCCCACCGGCTTCGGCCAGCTGTCCAGCAGTTGGTCGTCCGTCAGCGCCGACGTGTGCTCCGCCGCCGACGGCTCCAGACCGAACCCCACCATCAACACCTCCGCATAACGGCGCCAGGCGTCCGGGGCGACGGCGTGCGTGCGGTCGGCGACCGCGCCGATCATGTACAGGAAGGCGTACACGTCGGCGCTCGCGAAGTCCTTGCGGACGGCGCCCGCGGCCACCGCTCGTTCCGCGAGGCCGTCGACGAGGCGGCCCAGTTGGTCGCGGGTGCGGGCGACGGGGCCCGTGTCGACGCTCGCGTTGGCCAGGATGACCTCCAAGGCGCGGTCCTCGGAGCGCCACTGTGCCGCCGCCAGCAGGTAGTGCCGTAGCGCCCGGGCCGGGTCCGGCAGTTCCGCGGCCCTGGCGGCCAGGTCCAGGAACAGTGTGAAGCGTTCCGTGAACAGGGCGTCCACCAGGGACTGGAGGTCCGGGAAGCGGCGGTAGACCGTGCCTACGCCGATCCCGGCCTCGCGGGCGATCTCGTTGAGGGGCACCGTGGCCCCCCGCCGGGCGAACAGGCGGTCGGCCGTCGTCATGATCAGGCGGCGGTTGCGTTCCGCGTCCGCTCGCAGCGGGCGTTGGTGCGGGGTATCCGGGCTCACGCCGGGACATTCTCCGGCATCTTCGCCTCGGTGGCCCGGCGCGCCTGCCCGACCAGGAGCGATACGCCGGTCACGACGCTCCACAGCAGCCATGAGTAGACACCGCCCCGCTCGAAGATGCCGGCCGTGCTCGTCGAGACGCCCACGCCCGCCTCGCTCAGCAGGCCCAGGACGCCGACCGCGATGCTGAACACGCGGTACGCGCGCGGCAGTTGGAGGCTCTTCAGCGAACCCGCCATGATCACGATCGTGTTCGCGCACGGGATGGCGACCGACGCGCCCCCGACGTGCAGCCCCAGACCGTAGCCCGGGCCGTCCGCGGAGCCGTGGAACAGGCCGACCAGCAGGAAGCCCACCGCGTGCGCTCCTGCCAGGGCGATGACCACGCGGCGTACGCGGCCCGTGAGCAGGGGCACCGCCAGCAGGATCACCCCGGAGGCGAACAGGATGCCCTGGACGATGAACGACGTGTTCATCAGCGCGTGATCCGGCGAACAGATGGTGCGGTCCTGGAATGTCGTGCCGCAGTCCGTGACGCCCAGGTCGCTGATGTAGTTCGTGGCGTAGCTGTAGACGGGGTTGGTCCAGGCGGCCGCGGCGACCGCCTCGGACACCACCCACTGCACCGCGTTCAGCACCAGGACGGCGGCCCCCAGCGGACGCCAGATCTTGCCTGACATCGGAACTCCCATCACGGCTCCTCTCGACAGGTCATGCTCACCACCCTACATTAAGTGGATAGATTCATCCGGTTAATGGTCATGGATGCCCGCCGCCCATGTGATCGGCATCACATTGCAGGGTTCGAACTTCGAGGGCCGCCGTGCATCTAGTCGGCGTCCACTCCCATCCACCGAGGAAACAATCAATGTTGGCTTATCTGCCCGGATTCGCCCCCTGGATCGTCGCCGGCGTCCTCTCGTCCTTCGACTGGCGCTGGGGCGCGCTCGGCGGTCTCGTCACGGGGCTGCTGATGATGCTGAACGACCGTCGCCGCGGGGTCGGCTTCGATGCGCTGGTGCTGGAGATCAGCACCCTCGCCTACTTCGTGGTGATCGGCGCCGTCTCCGTCGTCAGGCCGGACTCGTCGCTGGCCGGCCACACCGACGTCATCTCCTTCGTCTGGCTGGCAGGCACCGCCTGGGGGAGTCTGGTGGTCCGGAGCCCCTTCACGCTGGGCATCGCCAAGCGGCAGACCCCCCGCGAGTACTGGGACATGCCGGAGTTCGTCCAGGTCAACAACCACATCACCAGCGCCTGGGGAGCCGGCTTCACCTTCATCGCCGTCAGCCTGGCCATCGCAGGCGCGGTGGACGCCCCGGCCTGGGTCGGCATCACCGCCCACGTCGTCGGACTGGTCGCCCCCGCCGTCTTCACGAAGGTCTATCCCGCCCGCGCCCAGGCCCGCCTCATGGCACTGGCCCAGGACCCGGCGCAGACCCAGCCGTCGGTGCGGGCCGTTCGGTGACGGCCGTTCCCGTCCCGCGACCTGCCTGACCTCTCGGCACCAAAGCACTCACCCACCCCACGGATCAGCACCAAAGCACGTACCCCACGAAGGAGTTGGCGCATCGTGAGCATCGCAAAGAACGTCGTCCTCGTGCACGGCGGATTCGTCGACGGATCGGGCTGGCGGGGCGTCTACGACGCGCTCCGCGCCGACGGCTACCACGTGAGCGTCGTCCAGAACCCCACGCTGTCCCTCGAAGGCGACGTCGCCACGACCAAACGGGTCCTCGACGCCCAGGACGGCCCGACCGTACTCGTCGGACACTCCTACGGCGGCGCGGTGATCACCGAGGCCGGCACCCACGAGAAGGTGTCGACGCTCGTGTACGTCACGGCGTTCGCGCCCGACAAGGGCGAGTCGGTGAACACCCTCATCGCCGACCCGCCGCCCGGCGCTCCGGTCCCGCCGATCCTGCCGCCCGTCGACGGCTTCCTCTTCCTCGACCGGGAGAAGTTCGCCGCGTCCTTCGCCGGGGACCTGCCCGCCGCCGACGCCCAGTTCCTCGCGGACTCCCAAGTGCCGTGGGGCGTGGACGCGTTGGCGGGCGCGGTCACCGAGCCCGCCTGGCAGACCAAGCCCAGTTTCTACCTCGTCGCCACCGATGACCGCATGATCCCGCCGCCCGCCCAGCGCCTCATGGCCGAGCGGGCCGGCGCGACCGTGACGGAGACCGGCGGCAGCCACGCCGTGTACGTGTCCAGGCCCGCCGAGGTCGCCGCGTTCATCAAGAAGGCGGCGTCGGGCACCACCGCCTGAGCCCTTTCCACGGACAGCCGACAGCCGACAGCCGTGGCGGCCGCGGCGCTCAGCACTGCCACCACCGCGGCGGCGGACGCGCGCCATCAGCGTCCGCCGCCGCGGCCAACTCCGCCCCGCACCAAGGGCGTTCGGGTGCACGGAGCCACAGAACCTTCAAGGAAAGCAGCATGACGACCGAGAACGAGACACCCGTCCCCCTCTACCTCCAGGGCCGCTTCGCGCCGGTCCCCGAGGAGTACACCGCGGCCGAACTCACCGTGCGGGGCACCCTCCCGCCCGACCTGGACGGCCGCTACCTGCGCAACGGCCCCAACCCCCTGCCCGGCGAGGACCGGGGTCACTGGTTCACCGGCCCCGGCATGCTGCACGGCATCCGGCTGCGCGGCGGACGCGCCGAGTGGTACCGCAACAGGTGGGTCAGGACGCGGGAGTTGGAGGGCCACCCCTTCGTCCGCGAGGACTTCAGCGTCGACCTCGCCGCGGTGCCCGCCAACACCCATGTGATCCGGCACGCCGACACCGTCCTCGCCCTGTGCGAGGTGGGCCTGCCCTACTGGGTCACCCCGGAGCTGGAGACCGTCGGGCCGTACGACTTCGGCGGGAAGCTGACCACCGCGATGACCGCGCATCCCAAGGAGGACCCGGTCACCGGTGAACTGCACCTGTTCGGGACCGGGTTCGCGCCGCCCTACCTCACTTATCACCGGGTCACCCCGGAGGGCGAGCTGCTCGACAGCCGGCCGATCGACGTTCCCGGGCCGACGATGATGCACGACTTCGCCATCACCGAGCACCACATCGTGTGGATGGACCTGCCCGTCGTCTTCGACCACACCCTGGCCGGGCGCGGCGGCATGCCGTACCGGTGGGCCGAGGCGTACGGCGCGCGGATCGGGATCATGTCCCGCGAGCACGGTTCCACCGATGTGCAGTGGTTCGACGTCGACCCCTGCTACGTCTTCCATGTGGGCAACGCCTACGAGGACGCGCAGGGGCGTGTGGTGCTGGACGCGGTGCGCTACGACGACGCCGGGTTCCGGAAAGTCTGGGGCGACATCGGCGGACCCACCGGGCCGGGCACGCCGAGCGTCCCCAGCGCGGCGAACGGTCAGGTCGGGGTGCGGGAACCGGGGCACACCCAGGCCCCCTCCGTCCTGCACCGGTGGATCCTGGACCCGGTGGCCGGCCGGGTCTTCGAGTCCCAACTGGACGACCGCGAGGCCGAGTTCCCCACCCACAACGAGACCCTCACCGGGCGCCGGAACCGCTACCTCTACACGGTCAACGGCGAGGGCATCGCCAAGCACGACCTGGAGCGCCAGACCGGGGACGTCCACAAGACGCCCGGCAGCCGCTACTCCGGCGAGGCCGTCTTCGTACCGGCGTCGGACGGCACCGACGAGGACGCGGGCTGGCTCCTGTCGCTCGTCTCGGACGACGACGGGGCGGCCGGTGAACTCCTCGTCCTCGACGCCACCGACCTCTCCGTGCAGGCGGTCGTGGAACTGCCGTACTCCGTCCCGTCCGGCTTCCACGGCAGCTGGCTGCCCGAGCCCGGGTCCGCCGAACAGGCCTGACACGAGGGCGGGTCGACCAACCCGGTCGAGGGGGCCCGGCGAGGAGCCGTAGCGGCGTATCTTCCTCGACAAGGGTCCCCTCGGTCCGCCACGCGGGGTCCATCTCCTGTTCATCGGCGGGTGGGAGAAGTGGGGTCCCCGGAGCATGAGCCCAACTCCCCGCAGTGGCCCAGGGTTTGTGATGTGTGCGCATGGAGGCTTCATGGTGCCCCTCGACCGTCCCACGGATGAGGAACTCACCCTCAGGGCCCAGGCAGGCGAGTCCGATGCCCTGGGCCTGTTGCTGACGCGCCATCAGGCACCCATGCGTGCCGTCGCGTTGAGCCTTCTCGGCTACGGCCCCGACGCCGAGGACGCCGTACAGGATGCCGCGTTGACCGCGCTGCGGCGCATCGGTGACGTGCGGGAGCCCGCCGCCGTAGGGGCGTGGTTGCGGGCGATCGTGCGCAACGCGGCGCGGATGAAGCTGCGGGCCGTGCGGGAGCTGCCCGGGCTCGACGCGCTGGAGCAGTTGCGGGTGCGGGACGACGAGCCCTCGCACCCGGAGCGGGTCGTCGAGCAGCACGCGATGCGGGACTGGATCTGGGACGCGGTGGAGGAACTGCCGCAGCAGCAGCGGCTGGTGCTGATGCTGCGGCACTTCAGCGGGATCACCTCGTACCAGGAGATCGCCGAGGTCTGCGAGGTGCCGGTGGGCACCGTGCGCAGTCGGCTCAACCAGGCCCGGGCGAAGATGGCCAAGGTCCTGCTGTCGACCGCGGCCGGGGGCCACGACGACGCCTCCGCGCTCACCGAGGACAGCCGGCAGGAGGCCGAGGTCACGCTGGACGGCGCCATGCGCGGCCAACTGCCCCCGGAGATCCTGGAGTTGTGGCCTGCGGAGACCGAACTGGTCGGCGTCCTCAACAAGGAGGGCGGACGCCTCCATCCCTTCCCGGCGATGCGGAGCACCCGGGACAAGGGCGTGACCCAGCACTTGCGCCATGTCGTGGCCAGCCGGGACATCGCCATCTGGGAGATGGAGGCCGTCAACCCCGCCGGTATCTCCAACCCC
>NZ_JBXVPZ010000388.1:0-9476 GCF_057961495.1 Streptomyces sp. P5F9
GTCCAGGGGGCCGCTGACCGAGACCTCGCCGCCCACCGGGGCGAACTGCTCGCCGAGGAGGCCGCGGAGGTCGCCGAGGTCTCGGTCAGCGGCCCCCTGGACCGACTGGCGCACGAGCTGGCCGACGTCGTCTACGTCGCGTACGGCACGGCCCTCGTCCACGGCGTCGACCTCGACGAGGTGATCGCCGAGATCCACCGCGCCAACATGACCAAGATCGGCCCGGACGGCGAGATCGCCCGCCGGGCCGACGGCAAGGTGCTCAAGGGGGAGCACTACGAGGCGCCGGATGTCTCCGGGGTGCTGCGCAGGCAGGGGTGGGGCGCGAGCGGTCAGTGACGCGAGGCACGGCGGTTTTCGGCCGCCGGAAGAGCCGCTCCCGCTACCGCCTACCCTTGTCACATGAGCAGCGGTGACCGGAGCGAGGCAGTGGACGTCAAAACGTACGAAGTGCGCACTTATGGGTGCCAGATGAACGTTCACGATTCCGAGCGGCTCTCCGGTCTCCTGGAGGGTGCCGGTTATGTGCGCGCGCCCGAGGGCTCGGACGGGGACGCGGATGTCGTCGTCTTCAACACGTGCGCCGTGCGCGAGAACGCCGACAACCGGCTCTACGGCAACCTCGGCCGGCTCGCCCCGATGAAGACGAAGCGCCCCGGGATGCAGATCGCCGTCGGCGGCTGCCTCGCCCAGAAGGACCGCGACACCATCGTGAAGAAGGCGCCCTGGGTCGACGTCGTCTTCGGGACGCACAACATCGGCAAGCTGCCGGTCCTGCTGGAACGCGCGCGCGTGCAGGAAGAGGCGCAGGTCGAGATCGCGGAGTCCCTGGAGGCCTTCCCCTCGACGCTGCCGACCCGGCGCGAGAGCGCCTACGCGGCCTGGGTGTCGATCTCCGTCGGCTGCAACAACACGTGCACCTTCTGCATCGTCCCGGCGCTGCGCGGCAAGGAGAAGGACCGCCGCACCGGCGACATCCTCGCCGAGATCGAGGCCCTGGTCGGCGAGGGCGTCTCCGAGATCACGCTGCTCGGCCAGAACGTCAACGCGTACGGCTCCGACATCGGCGACCGCGAGGCCTTCAGCAAGCTGCTCCGCGCGTGCGGCACGATCGAGGGCCTGGAGCGCGTCCGCTTCACCTCACCGCACCCGCGCGACTTCACCGACGACGTCATCGCCGCGATGGCCGAGACGCCGAACGTGATGCCGCAGCTGCACATGCCCATGCAGTCCGGTTCCGACCCGATCCTCAAGGCCATGCGCCGGTCCTACCGCCAGGACCGCTACCTGGGGATCATCGAGAAGGTCCGCGCGTCCATCCCGCACGCCGCGATCACCACCGACATCATCGTGGGCTTCCCCGGGGAGACCGAGGAGGACTTCGAGCAGACGATGCACGCGGTCCGCGAGGCGCGCTTCGCGCAAGCGTTTACGTTCCAGTACTCCAAGCGGCCCGGCACCCCGGCCGCGACTATGGAGAACCAGATCCCCAAGGAGGTCGTCCAGGAGCGCTACATGCGTCTCGTCGCCCTCCAGGAGGAGATCTCCTGGGACGAGAACAAGAAGCAGGTCGGCCGCACCCTGGAGCTGATGGTCGCCGAGGGCGAAGGCCGCAAGGACGGCGCCACCCACCGCCTCTCCGGGCGCGCCCCCGACAACCGCCTCGTCCACTTCACCAAGCCGGACCAGGAGGTCCGCCCCGGTGACGTGGTGACCGTCGAGATCACGTACGCCGCCCCGCACCACCTCCTCGCCGAGGGCCCCACCCTGGACGTGCGCCCCACGCGCGCGGGCGACGCCTGGGAGAAGCGCAACGCGGCCGAGGCCGCCAAACCGGTCGGCGTGATGCTGGGCCTGCCGAAGATCGGCGCACCCGCGCCGCTGCCGGTCGTCACGGGGAGCGGTTGCGGCTGCGACTGAGGTCGTCGCACACAGCTGAGCGCGACGCCGGGTCCACGTCGAGTCGACGGCGTGGCCATGTGGACTGTCCGCGTGACGTGTTGAGGCGGCTTGTTAGTGTTCCGGCCATGCTCGTAGCCGCCGCCGTCTGCCCGTGCCCGCCGCTCCTCGTCCCCGATGTCGCCGCAGGTGCCGCGCCCGAACTGGCCGCCGTGCGGGCCGCGTGCACCGACGCGCTGGGCGTGCTCGCCGCCGCGCGGCCCGACCGCCTGGTGGTCGTGGGGCCCGCCGAGCAGCGCGGGCGCGGGCCCCATCCCGAGGGCACCCGGGGTTCGTTCCGCGGCTTCGGCGTGGATCTCGACGTTCGGCTGGGCGGGAGCGGGAGCGGGAGCGGGAACGGGGACGGGTCCCGGGACAGCGGCGCGGCGTCGGAGCGTGAGCTTCCGCCCTCGCTCGCCGTCGCCGCGTGGCTGCTGGAGCGCACCGGGTGGTCAGACGCCCCGATCGAGGGACTCGGTGTGGGGGAACCTCTTGAGGTCGAGCGGTGTATCCAAACCGGGAGGGACATCGTCGCGCAGGCCGACCGGGTCGCGCTGCTGGTGATGGGCGACGCCAGCGCGTGCCGGACGCTGAAGGCGCCGGGCTATCTCGACGAGCGGGCGGCCCCCTTCGACTCGGAGGTCGCACGTGCGCTGGGGGCGGCGGACGTGGCGGCGGTCAAGGCGCTGGATGCCGAGCTGGCGTACGAGCTGAAGGCGTCGGGCCGCGCGCCGTGGCAGGTGCTCGCGGGCGCGGCGGAGGGTGCGGACCTCGGCGGGGCGTTGTTGTACGAGGACGCGCCGTATGGGGTCGGGTACGTGGTCGCTACCTGGTTGTAGGCGTAGGTACGGGCCCGGTCGTGGGCGCGTGGGGCGATGGTGACTTGCCCTGTGTGACGTCAACCGTGGGTGGGCTCAGCGTCGCCGGTGGGGCTGCGGGGTGGGGCTGCGCGTCGCTGAGGCGGGTACCGCGTGGCGTGCCCTGGGCCCGTGTGTGGCCGGGACGGCGAGCGTGGCGGGGAGGCGCCCCTCCGCGGCCGGCGGGCGTGACACGCGCCTGCACGCGGCGCCCATCCGTACACCGCCGTCATTGCTCAGGCCGTAGGCCGCAGATGCGCGCGAGGCTGCCGTAGCGCCCCCGAACGGTGCCCGCTCGCCCCGCCCTGAATTGAACGCATCCTCCGGCGTCCGAACGGTCCCCCGCCCGCACACAGAGCGTAGAACGGCGGACGGCCGAGGAGCCATACGCTCCGCGGCCGTCCGCCGATCGATGTGCAGGTGCCGTTCAGGAAGCCGGCGGGGTCGAGCCCGGCGGTGTGGTCGTGCCGCTGCCCTCCGCCCCCGTGCTCCCGGTGTTTCCCGTGGTCCCCGTGTCGCCGTGGTGTGCGAGTCGGTCCATGGCGTCCTTGGCCTTGCCCGTGCCCGTCTGGATCTTGTCGCTGTACTTGCCCTTGGTTTTCTCGTCGACCATTTTCGCGGCCTTGTCCAGGCCGCTCTCGATCTTGCCTCCGTGCTGCTGCGCGAGGCCCGAGACCTTGTCCTTCGCCGGGGCGAGTTTGGCCTTCCAACTGTCCATCAGACCCATGGTTCACCTTCCCACGCGGGGCAGTTACGTTCGGGCGCCTTCACCGGCTTCGTTGTCGGCGGCCACTTCGGCGGACTGCTGCTTCGGAATCTCGACGCTGTCGACAGCGTCGACGGACTCGCCAGTCGCGACGGCCTCCGTCGCCGTCATCTCCGTCTCCGCCGCTTCCTCGACCCCTGCCCCCGCCCCGGTCTCCGACACCTCGTCCGCTGCTCCGGCCGTCAGTGCCTCAACCGTGTCCGTGTCGGCCACAGCCTCGGCGGTTGACGCCTCCTCCGTAGCCTTCGACCTCCGAAGAATGCGGTCAAAAACGCCCATATCAACTCCATACGTTACTCGTGCGGGCGAAATCCCGCGTAGCCCGGTGCGTCCGTTTGCGTCGCCCGGGTCACCGCCTCCCGAAACCGGCGGCGGGATACCTCGCAACGGCAACGACCCCGCGCGCGTGCTGTCACGTAACTCGTTCGAGGCGAGGGTCCGACGTTTGCGAGACTGGGAACGTGAGCAGCGCACCCCCCGCCCCCCGAGTCATCGCCGTCGTCGGACCGACCGCGGCCGGAAAGTCCGATCTGGGCGTCTTCCTGGCCCAGCGCCTAGGTGGCGAGGTCGTCAACGCCGACTCCATGCAGCTCTACCGAGGGATGGACATCGGCACCGCCAAGCTGACGCCTGAGGAGCGCGCCGGCGTCCCGCACCACCTCCTGGACATCTGGGACGTCACGGTCACGGCGTCCGTCGCCGAGTACCAGCGGCTCGCCCGAGAGCGCATCGATGCCCTGCTCGCCGAGGGACGCTGGCCGATCCTGGTCGGCGGCTCCGGGCTGTACGTGCGCGGGGCCGTCGACAACCTGGAGTTCCCCGGCACCGATCCCGAGGTCAGGGCCCGGCTGGAGGAGGAGCTCGCCCTGCGCGGCTCCGGCGCCCTGCACGCCCGCCTGGCAGCCGCCGACCCCGAGGCCGCGCACGCGATCCTGCCCAGCAACGGCCGTCGTATCGTCCGGGCCCTGGAGGTCATCGAGATCACCGGCAAGCCCTTCACCGCCAACCTCCCCGGCCACGACTCGGTCTACGACACCGTCCAGATCGGCGTCGACGTGGCGCGCCCCGAACTCGACGAGCGCATCGCGCGCCGGGTCGACCGGATGTGGAGCGCGGGGCTCGTGGACGAGGTGCGCGCGCTGGACGCGGGCGGTCTGCGCGAGGGGGTCACCGCGTCCCGCGCGCTCGGCTATCAACAGGTGCTCGCGGCGCTCGCGGGGGAGTGCACGGAACAGGAGGCGCGCACGGAGACCGTGCGTGCCACCAAGCGCTTCGCGCGCCGTCAGGATTCGTGGTTCAGGCGCGATCCCCGGGTGCACTGGTTGAGTGGGGCTGCGGCGGATCTCACAGAACTGCCGCACCTGGCACTGGCGTTGGTCGAACGACCGGTTACAGCCTGATCACGTCATGGCATCGGGACGCTCCGGCCGCCGTTCCGGCCTCCGGGGGCGTGCCATCATCGAGCTTCGATCGACCAAGTGGAGTCCGAGTTGGGAGGGCGCGTGGCGATGGAGGCCGGCCCTCGCGACACCGCAGAAGGCATCGAGCAGGTCACCGCGGACCGTGGTGAACCGGAAGAGGGCGACGACCGGCTGAGCCCGGACGGCCCGGACGAGATCCAGGGCGGCGTGACCGCCGACGGTCCCGGGCCCGACGAGATGTTCCCCGGCCCCGAGGTCGAGGTCGAACTCCGCCCGCAGCGCCGTCTGCGGATCTGGCAGCTCGCCCCCATCGTGGCCCTGGCCGCGGTCGGCTCCCTGATGTTCGCCTTCCCGCTCGCCTTCGACTTCGGCGACAGCGGGGCCGTGGTCGCCATGCTCGGTCTGCTCATCTGCTCCTGCGCGGCAGGCTGGGGCACGACGGCCGCCCGCCGCGTCGGTTACACCTGGCCCGGCTTCCCGCAGCGCGGCTCCGGGCGCCGCCCGGACTGGCGGGTCGTCGTCGCGTACGCCCTGATGGTGGCCGTAGTCGTGGTCCTGGCCGTGTGGCGCGTGGCCAGGCTCCGTTAGCCGCGCGAGGTCCGTCACCAGGGTCGTCGGGTTGTCATAGCCACCCCGTACGATCGAGGAATGAGCACGCGGATCGCCTTCCTCAAGGGGCACGGCACCGAGAACGACTTCGTGATCGTCCCGGACCCCGAGAACGCCATCGACCTGTCCCCGGCCGCCGTTGCCGCCCTGTGCGACCGCCGCGCGGGCATCGGCGGCGACGGACTGCTGCACGTCGTGCGGTCCGCCGCGCACCCCGAGGCGCGGGGCATGGCGGCCGAGGCGGAGTGGTTCATGGACTACCGCAACGGCGACGGGTCGATCGCCGAGATGTGCGGAAACGGCACCCGTGTGTTCGCCCGCTATCTCCAGCGAGCCGGGTATATGGCCGAAGGCGACTTCGCGATCGCCACGCGCGCGGGCGTGAAGTCCATGCACATCGCCAAGGACGGTGACGTCACCACAGGTATGGGCAGGGCCCGTCTCCCCGAAGGGGACGTCACGGTGAGCGTCGGCGAGCGCAGTTGGCCCGCGCGGAACGTGAACATGGGCAATCCGCACGCGGTCGCCTTCGTCGACGACCTCGCGCAGGCCGGTGACCTGTTCTCCCCGCCGCCCTTCAGCCCGGCCGCCGCCTACCCGGACGGGGTGAACGTGGAGTTCGTGGTCGACCGCGGCCCCGGGCACGTCGCCATGCGCGTGCACGAGCGCGGCGCCGGCGAGACCCGCTCGTGCGGCACGGGCGCGTGCGCGGTCGCCGTGGCCGCCGCCCGCAGGGACGGCGCCGACCCTGCCGTCACCGGGACGCACGCGACGTACACCGTCGATGTGCCCGGCGGAACGCTGGTGATCACCGAGCGCCCCGACGGTCAGATCGAGATGACCGGTCCCGCGGTGATCGTCGCCGAAGGCGAGATCGATGCCGAGTGGCTGGAAAACGCCATCCGCTGAACGGGTGAATCGCAGTTCTGGCCGCCTCGGAAGCCCTGATCCGAAGTCTCTGGCCTCCGGTGCGGCTGGAAACCACGGCTGACCTCCTATGGCGTGGCGCAAAACCGTAAACCTGCCGACCTTCGCTCGAATGGGTGATCCGTTTCACGCTCGGCGAGAGGCGGTCAGTCGCACGTGGTGGGCTCGGTAGCATCAAGCACCGGCCCGGACGGGGGATCGTCACCATCCCCTGAGCCGAGTACGCCATGGGGCACCCGTCCGCCGGTCAAGCAGCCGGAGGTGCCCATGAGTGCGGAGGCCACGAACCCTGCGAGCCCAGGCCCTGTGACCAACACAGTGCCCCGCAGGAAGGCCCGCCCCCGGATCGACCTGCGCCGGCTCGGCCGGGCCGCCCTGCTCGGCCCCACCGCGCGCGACCGGCTGCCGGACGCCATCGGCCATGTCGCCGAGGCGCACCGCGCCCACTATCCCGACGCCGACCTCGAACCGCTGCGCCGCGCCTGGGTCCTGGCCGAGTCCTCGCACCGCGGCCAGATGCGCAAGAGCGGCGAGCCGTACATCACACACCCTCTCGCCGTCACTCTGATCCTCGCCGAACTCGGCGCCGAGACCACGACGTTGACGGCCTCTCTGCTCCACGACACCGTCGAGGACACGGAAGTGACACTCGATCAGGTCGGCGAGGAGTTCGGCGCCGAGGTGCGCTATCTCGTGGACGGCGTAACGAAGTTGGAGAAGGTCGACTACGGCGCTGCGGCCGAGCCGGAGACCTTCCGCAAGATGCTTGTCGCCACCGGCAGCGACGTCCGCGTGATGTCGATCAAACTCGCCGACCGCCTGCACAACATGCGCACCCTCGGAGTGATGCGCCCCGAGAAGCAGGCACGTATCGCCAAGGTCACCCGGGACGTCCTCATCCCGCTCGCCGAACGGCTCGGCGTCCAGGCGCTCAAGACCGAACTGGAGGATCTCGTCTTCGCGATCCTCCACCCCGAGGAGTACGACCACACGCGCGAGTTGATCGTCGACAACGCCTCCCGCACGGACGATCCGCTCGCCGAGGTCACCGACGAGGTGCGCACCGTCCTGCGTGACGCCGGCATTCAGGCCGAAGTCCTCATCCGGCCACGGCACTTCGTCTCCGTGCACCGCGTCGCCCGCAAGCGCGGCCGGCTGCGCGGCGCCGACTTCGGGCGTCTCCTGGTGCTGGTGAACGAGGACGCGGACTGTTACGGCGTTCTCGGTGAACTGCACACCTGCCTGAAGCCGGTCGTCTCGGAGTTCAAGGACTTCATCGCCGTACCCAAGTTCAACCTGTACCAGTCGCTGCACACTGCCGTCGCCCACACGGACGGCCAGGTGG
Source organism: Streptomyces sp. P5F9 (assembly GCF_057961495.1). NCBI lineage: Bacteria > Bacillati > Actinomycetota > Actinomycetes > Kitasatosporales > Streptomycetaceae > Streptomyces > Streptomyces sp. P5F9. The sequence goes on from NZ_JBXVPZ010000388.1 coordinate 7,864, forward strand.
TCGAAGTCCTCATCCGCACCCACCAGATGCACAAGGTCGCCGAGGCCGGCGTCATCGCGCTCGGCAATCCCTACGCTCCTCCTTCGGAGGAGCAACAGGCCGCGAACGACGGCGAGCGCGCCGACCCCACCCGGCCCGGCTGGCTCTCCCGCCTCCTCGACTGGCAGGAGGGCGCGCCCGACCCCGACACCTTCTGGTCGACGCTCCGCGAGGACCTCGCCCAGGACCGCGAGATCACCGTGTACCGGCCCGACGGCGGCACGTTGGGCCTGCCCGACGGCGCGACCTGTGTGGACGCCGCCTACGCCCAGTACGGCGAGGACGCCCACGCCTGCATCGGCGCCCGTGTCAACGGCCGCCTGGCGACCCTCAGCACGGTCCTGAAGGACGGCGACACCGTCCAACTCCTCATGGGCCAGGACCCGGCCTCCGAGCCCTCCAGGGAGTGGCTGGAGCACGCGCACACGCCCGTCGCGCGGATCGCCATCCAGCGGTGGATCGCGGCGCATCCGGGAAGCGATGACGGAGAGGACGCGGCGGCGAACGAGGGGGCGCAGAGCGTCCGTTCGGCGCCCCCTGCCTCCGAAGACACCCCGGGCACCCCGAATACTGGGGACGCCCCCGCCACCCCGGTTGTCGACCAGCCCGGCGCGAGCGTACGGCTCGCGGGCTGCTGCACGCCCGTACCGCCCGACGAGGTCACCGGATTCTCGGTGCGCGGCGGCGTCGTGACCGTCCACCGCGTGGAATGCAGCGCGGTGGCGCACATGAAGAGCGTGGGGCGCGCGGAAGTCGGAGTGCGCTGGGGCGACACCACCGAGTGCCGCGTCACGCTGGTAGCCGAATCGTTCGGCCGCCCGCATCTGCTCGCCGACCTCACCGAAGCGATCGCCCTGGAGGGCGCGGAAATCGTCTCGGCGACCGTCGAACCCCCGACCCAGCAACGCGTCCGCCACACCTACACACTCCAACTCCCGGACGCCGCCCACCTCCTGGCCCTCATGAGGGCGATGCGCAACGTACCGGGCGTCTACGACGTGAGCCGCGCGCAGCACCACAACACGACGGCCTTCTGAGCGGGGCGCGGGCTTCGCCACCCTGGCCCGCAGAGGCGCGCGCGCGGCTTGAGCCGCCCTGGTCTCCTGAGGCGTGCGTTCGCCTTGAGCCGCCCCGGCCGGTTGAGGTACAGGGATGCCATGAGCCCCCCGGAGGGGGTTTCGCGACGCGCGTCTGCTGTGAGCCCTCCGGAGTTCTGAGGTATGCGCCCGGCTTGAGCTGCTCTGGTCTCCTGCGCCGTGCGGTACGCCTGCCTTGCGGTGCCCGTTGCCCTCGGAGGCGTGCGCCCGCCCTGAGTCACTCCCTGGTCTTCCGAGACCCGCGTTCGCCCAGACCACCGTGGTCCGTTGAGGTACGCGTACCCCATGCCCCCTGCGTGGGCTCTTGTGAGCGCCTCTGCCGTGAAGGCCCCGGAATCCCGAGATACGCGCTGGTGCCGAGCGCCCCGACCCTCCAAGGCATGCGCCGACCTGAAGCCGCCCCACCCGCAGAGGCGCACCCGAGTTGAGCGTCCCGGCGTCCTGAAAGCCCACGCCGGCCCGCGCCCCCTGGTGCAC
>NZ_JBXVPZ010000389.1:0-9476 GCF_057961495.1 Streptomyces sp. P5F9
GGACAGGGTGCGGGTGGTCATCGCCGAGGATTCAGTGCTGCTCAGGGAGGGCCTGACCCGGTTGTTGACCGACCGGGGGCACGACGTGGTGGCCGGGGTGGGCGACGGGGACGCGCTGGTCAAGACCATCACCGAGCTGGGCGAGCAGGGCGCGCTGCCGGACGTGGTCGTGGCCGACGTACGGATGCCGCCGACGCACACCGACGAGGGCGTCCGCGCGGCCGTGGAGTTGCGCAAGGCGCATCCCGGCCTCGGCGTGCTGGTGCTGTCGCAGTACGTGGAGGAGCGCTACGCCACCGAACTGCTGGCCGGTTCCACGCACGGCGTCGGCTATCTGCTGAAGGACCGGGTGGCCGAGGTGCGTGAGTTCGTCGACGCGGTGGTGCGCGTGGCCTCGGGCGGTACGGCGCTCGACCCGGAGGTGGTCGCGCAGCTGCTCGGGCGCAGCCGTAAGCAGGACGTGCTCGCCGGACTCACCCCGCGGGAGCGCGAGGTGCTGGGGCTGATGGCCGAAGGTCGGACGAACTCCGCGATAGCCCGGCAGCTCGTGGTGAGCGACGGCGCGGTCGAGAAGCACGTCAGCAACATCTTCCTGAAGCTCGGCCTGTCGCCGAGTGACGGGGATCACCGACGAGTTCTGGCCGTCCTCACCTACCTCAACTCCTGACAGAATCCTGCCAAACTGACACCGTGTCAGCTGTCCGGCCGCCGACCGGCGGTTGTTCACCGCCGTCGGTTTGCCGTCAGCCGAGTCCGAGACTCGGACAGCGCAATCCGAGAACCAGTCAACGCAACGGGAGCGTCGTCAAGGGAAGTGACGGGGGGCGGGAAATCATGACAAGTCAGGGCGCCTGGCCGTCTCAAAACAGCATCCATCATGCGAACGGCCGAAGGAAGGCGACCCTTACAGACGTAGGGTTGATCCTGGGAGGGTCGGCAGTACGACCATGCCCGGACAGCGTCCTCGAAGAGGAGGTCCAGTTCAGTGACCAGCCAGGTCAGTAGCCCAGCGGAGCAGGCCGACGGAGCCGTCGTCGGGGAACAACGCAAACCGGCGGGGGTGAAGGACGTCCACCGCCTGGACCGGGTGATCATCCGGTTCGCGGGTGACTCGGGTGACGGTATGCAGCTCACCGGTGACCGTTTCACCTCGGAGACGGCATCCTTCGGGAACGACCTCTCCACACTGCCGAACTTCCCGGCCGAGATCCGCGCCCCCGCAGGCACCCTGCCGGGGGTTTCGTCGTTCCAGCTGCATTTCGCCGACCACGACATCCTGACCCCGGGCGACGCGCCCAACGTGCTGGTCGCGATGAACCCGGCCGCCCTGAAGGCGAACATCGCCGATGTGCCGCGCGGTGCGGAGATCATCGTCAACACGGACGAGTTCACCAAACGCGCGCTGCAGAAGGTGGGTTACGCCGCCTCGCCCCTCGACGACGGGTCGCTGGACGGCTACAGCATGCACCCCGTCCCCCTCACCACCCTCACGGTCGAGGCGCTCAAGGACTTCGGTCTGACCCGCAAGGAGGCCGAGCGCAGCAAGAACATGTTCGCGCTGGGCCTGCTGTCGTGGATGTACCACCGGCCGACCGAGGGCACCGAGAAGTTCCTCAAGTCGAAGTTCGCGAAGAAACCCGAGATCGCGGCGGCCAACATCGCGGCGTTCAGGGCGGGTTGGAACTTCGGTGAGACGACGGAGGACTTCGCGGTCTCCTACGAGGTCGCCCCGGCCACCACCGCGTTCCCGACCGGCACCTACCGCAACATCTCCGGGAACCTCGCCCTGTCCTACGGCTTGGTCGCCGCGTCCCGGCAGGCGGACCTCCCCCTCTTCCTGGGCTCGTACCCGATCACCCCGGCCTCGGACATCCTGCACGAGCTGAGCCGGCACAAGAACTTCGGCGTACGGACCTTCCAGGCCGAGGACGAGATCGCGGGCATCGGCGCGGCGCTGGGGGCGGCCTTCGGCGGCTCCCTCGCGGTGACGACGACGAGCGGCCCGGGCGTGGCGCTGAAGAGCGAGACCATCGGTCTCGCCGTCTCCATGGAACTTCCGCTCCTCGTCCTGGACATCCAGCGAGGCGGCCCCTCCACCGGCCTGCCCACCAAGACGGAACAGGCCGACCTGCTCCAGGCGATGTTCGGGCGCAACGGCGAGGCGCCGGTCCCGATCGTCGCCCCGTGCACCCCGGCCGACTGCTTCGACGCGGCGATCGAGGCCGCGCGGATCGCGCTGACCTACCGCACCCCGGTGATGCTCCTCTCGGACGGCTACCTGGCCAACGGTTCCGAGCCCTGGCGCATCCCCGACATCGACGAACTCCCGGACCTCACCGTCCAGTTCGCGCAGGGCCCGAACCACACCCTGGACGACGGCACCGAGGTCTTCTGGCCCTACAAACGCGACCCGCAGACCCTGGCCCGCCCGTGGGCCATCCCCGGCACCCCCGGCCTGGAACACCGCATCGGCGGCATCGAGAAGCAGGACGGCACGGGCAACATCTCCTACGACCCCGCCAACCACGACTTCATGGTCCGCACCCGCCAGGCCAAGATCGACGGCATCGACGTACCGGATCTGGAGGTCGACGACCCGCACGGCGCGCGGACGCTGGTCCTGGGCTGGGGCTCGACGTTCGGCCCGATCACGGCGGCGGTCCGCCGCCTGCGGGGCGCCGGCGAGTCGATCGCGCAGGCGCACCTGCGCCACCTCAACCCCTTCCCCCGCAACCTCGGCGCGGTCCTCAAGCGCTACGACCGGGTGGTGATCCCCGAGATGAACCTCGGTCAGCTCGCCACGCTGGTGCGGGCGAAGTACCTGGTGGACGCGCACTCGTACAACCAGGTGAACGGCATGCCGTTCAAGGCTGAGCAGCTCGCCACGGCTCTCAAGGAGGCCATCGATGGCTGAGACGTCCACGGAAGGCACGGGCACGATCGAGGCACTTTCACTCGTCCCCAAGGCCGAGGCAGTGCAGTCCATGAAGGACTTCAAGTCCGATCAGGAAGTGCGCTGGTGCCCCGGCTGCGGTGACTACGCGATCCTCGCGGCGGTGCAGGGTTTCATGCCGGAACTGGGCCTCGCCAAGGAGAACATCGTCTTCGTCTCCGGCATCGGCTGCTCCTCCCGCTTCCCGTACTACATGAACACGTACGGCATGCACTCCATCCACGGCCGCGCGCCCGCGATCGCGACGGGCCTGGCCGCGTCCAGGCGGGACCTGTCGGTGTGGGTGGTCACGGGAGACGGCGACGCCCTGTCGATCGGCGGCAACCACCTGATCCACGCCCTGCGCCGCAACGTCAACCTGAAGATCCTCCTCTTCAACAACCGGATCTACGGCCTGACGAAGGGCCAGTACTCGCCGACCTCCGAGGTAGGCAAGATCACCAAGTCGACGCCGATGGGCTCGCTGGACGCGCCCTTCAACCCGGTGTCGCTGGCGATCGGCGCGGAGGCGTCCTTCGTCGCGAGGACGATCGACTCGGACCGCAAACACCTCACCCAGGTCCTCCGCGAGGCGGCCGCCCACCCCGGCACGGCCCTGGTCGAGATCTACCAGAACTGCAACATCTTCAACGACGGCGCCTTCGACGCGCTGAAGGACCGCCAGAAAGCCGAGGAAGCGGTCATCCGCCTGGAACACGGGCAGCCGATCCGCTTCGGCGCGGACGCTTCGCGCGGCGTGATCCGGGACGCGACGACGGGCGACCTGAAGGTGGTCGACGTAACCCCGGACAACGAGTCCCAGATCCTGGTCCACGACGCCCACGCGACCTCCCCCACAACCGCCTTCGCCCTCTCCCGCCTGGCCGACCCGGACACCCTGCACCACACCCCGATCGGTGTACTGCGCTCGGTGAAACGCCCGGTCTACGACACACAGATGGCCGACCAGCTCGACACGGCGATCGTGCAGAACGGCAAGGGCGACCTGGCGGCCCTGCTGGCGGGCGGGGACACCTGGACGGTTGTGGGCTGACGGTTCGTCTCGCTGTCGCGTGAGGGCCTGGGAGTGATTCCCGGGCCCTCTGCCTGTTCACGTCACGCGTCGGGGATGTCCCGCTTGGCGCGGAGGAGCGTGTCCGGTTCAGTTCTTCCGCCACGCGGCCGACCTGCCGAGCCAACTCCTGTATGGCCTCGGCCTGTTCTGACGCAACCATGCCGACCAGCCTGCCCCGCCCCCGAAAGCGGCGCGCGAGGCGGAAAGGGGGCGCACGGAAGGACGCGCCGCGCACAAGGCAGGACTAGAGCGCCCCGGCGGTACCGGCTCGCGCCTTCTCCGCGTCGTACGCCTCCCGCGCCTCCAGCACCCGCCCCATCCGGTCCGTGGCCCACAACGCCAGCCCCCGCACCTGTTCCGCCGCCTCGCGGCCCAGGTCGGTCAGGGAGTAGTCGACCCGCGGCGGGATCACCGGCTGGGCGTCGCGATGCACCAGGCCATCCCGCTCCAGGGTCTGCAGGGTCTGCGCCAGCATCTTCTCGCTCACCTGCCGGACCTCTCCGATCGCGCGGCGGAGTTCGCTGAAGCGGTAGGGGCGGTCGAGGAGCTCGATGAGGACCAGGACGCCCCAGCGGGACGTGACGTGTTCCATGATCAGCCGGTGCGGGCACATCGCCTCACCCACGGCGCGGCCACCGGTCATCTCTGCACTTACTGCCATGCCTGTACCTTACTTCAAAGTGGGTACTTTCCACTAGTTAGCGCCTCCCTTAGGGTTAGTGACACGCACCGCACCACACCGCACACCCACAAGGAGCTGTCACCCATGAGCATCGTCGTCACCGGAGCCACCGGACACCTCGGCCGTCACGTCGTGGAGCAGTTGCTGGAGAAGGTTCCGGCCGACCAGATCACAGCTGCCGTCCGTACGCCGGAGAAGGCCGCCGGCTTCGCGGAGCGCGGCGTGAAGATCGTGGTCGCGGACTACAACACCCCCGAGACCTTCGACACCGTCTTCGCCGCCGGCGACAAGGTGCTGCTGATCTCCGGCAACGAGTTCGAGAAGGGCCGCGTCGGACAGCACAAGGTCGTCATCGAGGCCGCGAAGGCCGCCGGTGTCGCGCTCCTCGCCTACACCAGCGCCCCCGGCACCCTCACCGCCGCCCTGGCCGACGACCACCGCGGCACCGAGGAGGCACTGCTGGCGTCCGGCGTGCCGTACACCCTGCTCCGCAACGGTTGGTACAACGAGAACTACACCGAGAACCTCGCCCCCGTGCTGGAGCACAACGCCGTCGTGGCCGCCGCCGGTGACGGCCGGGTCTCCTCCGCGAGCCGCGCCGACTACGCCGCTGCCGCCGTCACCGTCCTGACCGGCGAGGGCCACGAGAACCAGACGTACGAACTGGGCGGCGACGAGGCGTGGGGCTTCGCCGAGTACGCGGCCGAGCTGAGCCGGCAGACCGGCAAGGAGATCGCCTACAACAACGTGCCCGCCGAGACCCTCGTCGGCATCCTCACCGGCGCCGGCCTGCCCGAGCCGTTCGCCGCGATCCTCGTCGGCGTCGACGAGTCCATCGCGCAGGGCCAACTGGTCGTCTCCACCGGGGACTTGTCCCGCCTGTCGGGCCGCCCGACCACGCCGGTCAGCGAGTCGATCGCCATCGCGCTCAAGGGCTGACCCGCCTCCGGAGGGCCGCTCCCCCCGCCATCACGGCGCGACGACCGGGAACCCCTTGTCGGGAGTGCCCGTATGTCGGGCACCCCTCCCCGCCTGTCATGACCGTATGGCGATACGGCCATGACAGACGGGCCCGCCCGGCGCTACCTTCGTGCTGGCCGCGCCGACGCGGCCAGGGCACAGCGCGCGAAGGAGGGGGCCGTGAGCGGGAAGCCGAACGGCAAGCCGAAGGGCGAACAGCACCACATAGGACTGCTGAACGGCTTCGCGGCATACGGCATGTGGGGCCTGGTCCCGCTGTTCTGGCCGCTGCTCAAACCCGCCGGCGCCGCCGAGATCCTCGCCCACCGCATGGTGTGGTCGCTGGCCTTCGTCGCCGTGGCGCTCCTCGTGATCCGGCGCTGGGCCTGGGCCGGTGAACTCCTGCGCCAGCCACGCAAGTTGGGCCTCGTCACGATCGCCGCGGCCTTCATCACCGTCAACTGGGGCGTCTACATCTGGGCCGTGAACAGCGGCCACGTCGTCGAGGCCTCGCTCGGCTACTTCATCAACCCCCTCGTCACCATCGCGATGGGCGTCCTCCTCCTGAAGGAACGCCTGCGCCCGGCACAGTGGGCCGCGGTCGGCGTAGGCCTGGCCGCCGTGATCGTCCTGGCGGTCGGCTACGGCCAGCCACCCTGGATCTCCCTCTGCCTGGCCTTCTCCTTCGCGACGTACGGCCTGGTGAAGAAGAAGGTCAACCTCGGCGGCATCGAGTCCCTGGCCGCGGAGACGGCGATCCAGTTCCTGCCGGCGCTCGCCTACCTGCTGTGGCTCGGCGCGCACGGCGAGGCGACCTTCGCCCAGGAGGGCGTCGGCCACGCCACCCTGCTCGCCTCCACCGGCATCGTCACCGCACTCCCCCTCGTCTGCTTCGGCGCGGCGGCGATCCGGGTGCCGTTGTCGACCCTGGGCCTGCTCCAGTACCTGGCCCCGGTCTTCCAGTTCCTGCTGGGCATCCTGTACTTCCACGAGTCCATGCCACCCGCACGCTGGGCGGGCTTCGCGCTGGTATGGCTGGCCCTCGTCCTCCTGACGACGGACGCATGGCGCACGGCACGCAGGGGTAGGGCGGCAGCAGCAGCGGCGGCGGTCCCCCAGGAGAGGTCCCCGGCCGCAAGTCCGAACCCGGTGGACACGGTGGAGGCGTAGCCCCGCAGGCACACCGCACCGATGCCAGAGTGAAGGGCATGGCGAAGACACCCACCCCACTCCACTGGAAACTGGTCATCGACGCGGCCGACCCGCACGCCCAGGCGGACTTCTGGGCGGCCGCGCTCCACTACGAGCCCGAGGACAACAGCACTCTCGTCCGACAGCTCCTGGAAATGGGCGCGTTGCCCGCGGCGGCGACCGTCGACTTCCACGGCCGCCCGGCCTTCCGCGACCTGATGGCCGTACGCCACCCCGACGACCCCTACGACAAGGACCGCGGCACGGGCCTGGGCCGCCGGCTCCTCTTCCAGCGGGTCCCGGAGCCGAAAACCACCAAGAACCGCCTCCACCTCGACCTGCACCCGGGCCCGGACCACCGTGAGGCCGAGGTGGAACGCCTCACGGCCCTGGGCGCAAGCGTCCTGCGCCGGGTGATGGAACCGGCCGGCGCATGGGTCGTGATGACGGACCCCGAGGGGAACGAGTTCTGCGTGGCCTAGAGGGCGGCCTTCACTCAGCAGCCCTACGGGCGCGCTCCGTGAGGCGCCCCATACGGGCGCGGGCGGACTCCAGTTCCTCTATGTCCTCCACGGCGGGCCCGTCCCCGGCGGTGAGTTCGGTCCACAGGTCGATGAGGTCGCGGCCGAGGGCGAGGCCCTGCTCCGGGTCGCGTACGGCACGCCAGGCCGTGGCCGCGCTCTGGACGTTGCCGTAGGCGGCCTCCGCGTCGTGGGCGCGGTGGCGGATGCGGGCGAGGTCGAGGGAGAGGTGGAAGGCGCGGAGCGGGTCACCGGCCAAGTAGGCGATGTAGGCGGCGAGTTCACGCAACCGCAGAACCTCGGAGTGCTCAGGCCCGAGAGCACCCGCCGCATCCGCGACGGTCCGCTCCGCAAGACCCGCCGCCTCGTCGATCCGCCCCGCCTTGACGGCCTCGTTGATCCGCACCATCGGCTCGATGAGAAACGCGGTCCCCGCGCCGTCGGTCGTCACCGGTTCGTCCCCCAGCACGGCCTCTGCCACGGCGTCGAACCCGCGCGCGGGCGTCGGCTTGGGGTCCGGTTCCGGGGCGGTGAGGGCGAGGTCGGGAATGGGGATGGCGGCAGGACGGGAGGCACGTTCAGGAGCGACCGGCGGCACATCCGCGACCGGCGCCGCATCCATCACCGGCGGCGGCCCGAACGCCCCCGTAGGCGCCTGGACCGACCCCAGCGGCGCACCCCCCTCGGCCGACTCCGGCACGGCGTGCAAAGGGAACGTGGGCGCCGACTCCCCCACCGACTCAGGCACGGCCCGCAGCGGAAAGGTCGGAACCACCTCCCCCTCCGCCACCGGAGCGGACACGGCCCGCAGCCGATGAGTCACCGGATCACCACTCGCCCCAGGGCGATTCTCAGATTCCGGTTCAAGTTCTACGACGTCCGCAGAGACCCCCGGCGGCAGCGCGGGCACCGGCGGAAACCCACCACCCGGGGCACTCCCCTCACCCGCACCTCCACCCGCACCGACGATCGCCCAAGGCTCCGCCGAGAAGTGACTGGACCCGTCCGGATCGATCTGGAGCGGAACGACGTACCCGATGCGATCGTCGTGGATGGTCGCCTGCACGGGATGCCCCGTGGCCGAGGCGATGCGATGAAGGTGACTCAGCACCGCCTGCTGGATCTCCTCCCCCGCGACGACCGCGACCGGCACTCCACCGATCGACGCACCACCGGCGCCCGGGCCGTCCACGGGTACGCGTACCTCGAAAGGTGACGCGGCGGGTGCCGAGCGTGCGGCTCGCTTCTGTTCCCGCTTCTTCTCGCGGCTGAATCGAGTCATCGGTTCCCTCACTCGCATGCGTCGGGGAGGCGGCCCGCGTTCCCCAGCGTCAAGATCCGTTCGTACGCGTACTGTTGAGTCTCGCCGTTCCCTTCAGGTTCTCAGGTCACCGCGACGTCACAGCCTCGTCCCAGGAGTTCCGTGAGCACCGGCGGGGTCACGAGGGAGGAGTTCGGTCATGCAGACAGGTGGACGGCAGGGCCCGGAGATCTGGCTCCGCGGACCGGCACCGCTACCGGTGGACGACGGCCCGCACGCAAGGACACCGGAAGCACCCGAGCGCCCCTCCAGTATCCCCGCCGGCATCGCCACCACCCCACGCCGCCGCTTCTCCTGGGTCGCCACCCACGGCGGCACCGGCGCCACCACCCTCGCCTCGGTCTACGGCGGCCAGGACTGCGGCCGCGACTGGCCGGGCCCCGAGGACCCGCCGTCGATCCTGCTCGTCGCCCGCACGCATGCCACAGGGCTGGCCGCCGTCTCCCGCGCCCTGGAGGCCTTCCGGCGCGGTGAGGCACCCGCAGGGCTCGACCTGGACGCCGTAGTCCTCGTAGCGGACGCCCCCGGCCGCCTCCCCCGCCAACTCGCCCAGCACATCAAGGCCATCGAATCGGTGATCGACGTCTACCGCGTCCCCTGGGTCCCGGCCTGGCGCATCGGCGACCTCACCGGCGAACCACCCCGCGAGACAGAGGCCCTGGCCCGCCTCACAGGCACGATCCGGCGCCCCCGCTGACACACACCCCAGCCCCACGAGCCCGCAGCCGCCGACGCAACGGGAGCGGGTCGTGGCGGTACGGCGCAGCCCGCCGCGTACCCGGCACCAACCCGCT
>NZ_JBXVPZ010000390.1:0-9395 GCF_057961495.1 Streptomyces sp. P5F9
CGCTCGTACGGTCGCCCTCCCCGGCGGACTCACCGTCACCATCCAGGAGTTCGGCGAGAACACCGAGGGCACCGGCGTGCTGGTACTCCACGGCGGCGCAGGTCCGCGCACGGTCGCCGGCATCTCCTCCGCCCTCTCCGAGCACGCGTACGTCGTCACACCGACCCACCCCGGTTTCGACGGCACGCCCCGCCCGGAACGCTTCGACACGGTCGCCGACCTGGCCATCGCCTACCTCGACCTGCTCGACACGCTGGACCTCAAGGGCGTCATGGTGATCGGCAACTCGGTCGGCGGCTGGATCGCGGCAGAGATGGCCCTCCGCGACAACCAGGGCCGCATCGGCGCCCTGACCCTGCTGAACGCGGTCGGCGTCCACGCCCACATGGTCGAGAACCGCGTCGTCGACCCGCGCACCATGGCCCCCTCCGACGTCAGCCAACTCTCCTTCGCCAACGCCGAGTTCCGCCCCGACTTCGCCTCCTTCACCGACGAACAGCGCGCCGCGGCCGGCGCCAACCAGAAGACCCTCGCGGTCTACGGCGGCGACCACTTCACCTACGACCCGAAGCTCCGCGGCCGCCTCCACCGAGTCACGGTCCCGGTCCTGGTCATCTGGGGCGAGGAGGACGGCATAGCCCCCCTCAAGTACGGCCGCGGCTACGCCGACTCCTTCCCCAACAGCCACTTCGCCCCGATCCCCGACGCGGCCCACTTCCCGCAGATCGAGGCGCTGGGGGCGACGCTGGGGGCGATCGGCGACTTCGTCAGCACGGTGGTAAAGCCGGGGGAGACGGACTGAGGTCGCTTCAGCCCCCACGTACGGCCGGGGCCCGGGTCAGTGACCTGGGCCCTGGCTGTCGTACGTGGCGATGGGAGCCGAGCCGCGTGGAGCCCGCCGGGATATACGAGTCCGAAGAGGAACCTCGCGCGCAACCCGGACCCAACCGGGCTCACCCGAAGGAACCGCCCTCCCGACTGACGAACAGCTCACACCCGTCATACCGGAACCGGACCCGCCCGTCGAACGCCGAGCCAGCGTGGGTGCAGACCCCCCAGTCCCGCCCTAGCTCTCCGCTCAACGCGATCCAGCGCTGTTCGCGAGTGCCTGCGAGCAGGGGGGTGCGCGGGGGTGCTCCCATCCCGTCTGCCACCGACCCAGACAGAGCCGAGCAGACGGGATGGGAGCTGGGGTGGATGGTGGGTCGAGGAAAGTAGCGGGTGCGGCTTGGCACGGGCCTGTACCTGTCTTTTACTGCACCGTCAGGCCGCAGGCCACGCCCGTGCAGTAGCCTCCCCGCGGAGGGGTGCCATGTCTGCGTGGATCATGCTGGGCTCTGGCTGCTTTGTCATAGTCCTGGGCGTGTTGACCTTGACCGACAGCCGGGGAATCGCAGAGTACGCGCGGTCGCATAGGGCTGGTTGGGGTCGGATGGCGATGGGTGGCGGCTTCGTCCTAGACGGCGGAGCTAAACTTCTCGGCTTGCCTTCTGGAGCGGGGATGGTCGTTTCCACCATTGCGCTAGGGATCATCGTGCTCGGTGCGGTGCTTCAGCTCCGGACAGGAATGTTCGCCAAGGCTCGTCACGCTGGCGACGCAGATTGAGCCTTGCCTTACTCCCCTAGGGCTTCGTCGTTCTCGCGGTCGGCCCGACTTACTGAGTCTCACGGCGCAATGTCACATGAGGTCCCGCGGCCGGGCCTCGCTGCGATCAAGCCGGACACAGAGAGCTTCCTCTGGCCAGTTTTGGCCGGATGGTGAGAGCCTACGACGCGCGTCTGTCGAATGGGGCTTGGTATATGGGGACTTGGATGGCCGGGCTGCTCGGCCCGCTGGCGGGCGGGGTAGCCGTCGTTCTCGCGACGTACTGGACGACGCGCGCGAAAGCACAGGCTGAAGCCCGCAAGCTGGATGCGGAAACGGAGAAGACGCGGGCTGAGACAACTCAGATCCTTGCTGAGGCGAACATCCGTCCCCAAACAGTGCCCGCCGAAAACGACCTTCCGAAGGGGTGGGGGGTGTCAGGATCAGTACCTGAATACTACGAGGTCGGCATCGATTTCGAGATCCACCAGTCGGGACGTGCATGCGCCTTCATCCGTTCCACGCATCAAAGCGCTGCAGATTATGCATCCCTATTACAAACGATCAGGGCCGATGCCTACAGAGGCTTCCGCGTGGAGCTGTCTGCAATGGTTAAGGCAAGGGACGTAGCCAGCTGGGCGGGTCTCTGGATCAGGGTCGATGACGCCACTGACAAGACACTCGCGTTCGGCAACATGTACAACGTGGAGCGACGCATCTCTGGCACTGTGAACTGGCGAAGATGCAGCATCGTGTTGGATGTCCCCGAAGCTGGCGCCTACCTCAACTTCGGGCTCCTGATCCAGCGAACCGGCCAGGTGTGGATGCATGACGTCCGGCTGGAGGTGGTCAGCGACGACGTACCAGTGACCGATATCCTGGCTATGCTCCCTCTTCACCCCATCAACCTGGACTTCGAGGATGGGACCAACTGACGCAGGTCAGGGTGGAGATAGGGCGACAATGCGCTGTGCAAGTCGCGAGTCGCCATCGGCCTGATACGCCAGCACGGCAGTCATGCGTGGTTCGTGATGGTTCGGCAGATAGACGCGCAGTCAGGACTCCCGGTGATCATGGAGTGTCGACTTCGCTGATCACCACAACGGAAGACCGTGCCTGCTGCGTCAGCATTGCCCATCGCCGCCGGGCCGGGCCAACTCGCCGGCTCCGATCCGGACCGCCCCGATGAACTGCCCGATCTGCTGGACCGGTTGCGCCGCCTGCCCGGCACGCGCTGTCTTCGGGGCCGACGTCACCCGCTGTCATATGTCCTGGCCCTGGCCGCCTGCGGGGTCCTGGCCGGAGCGAAGTCCCTGACCGCAATCGCCGAGTGGGCCGCTGATGCCTCTGACCAGCTCCTTGTCCATTGCGGGGCCACGCTGCGCGATCCGGACCGGCCCTACCGGGCGCCCAGCGAGGCGACCATGCGTCGAGTACTGCAGCGTATCGACGGCGACGCGCTCGACGCGGCGATAGGCGGCTGGCTCACCGCCCGTGCGGACGCCTCCCCTACCGCCGAACAGGCCCGCTATGCGCCGCCCCGCCCGGTGCGGGCGGCGGTCGCGGTGGACGGCAAATCCTTGCGTGGCGCTGTCCGCGCCGACGGCCGCTGCGTGCACCTCCTGTCCGCGCTGCGCGGCGACGGCATTGTGCTGGCCCAGCGCGAGGTCGACGCCAAGAGCAACGAGATCACCGCGTTCCGGCCGCTGCTGGACCCGCTGGTCCTTACCGGCTCGGTGGTGACCTTGGACGCGCTGCTGACCCAGACCGACCACGCGAGGTTCCTGGTCGAGGAGAAGGGCGCGAACTCACGATGCCATCAGCCGACTTGTCGGCCGGGGCAAGCAACACCTTTGAGAGACCTGCCCCCGAGGCAAACTCGTACGCGGCCGGCGCTGGCAGGTCACTGCTTGGTCATCGGCTGAGCCCGACCGCCGGTTGGGTCCCGGACGTGTTCTCCGGGCCGCCCCCGGACAGGTCGGGGATGCAACCATTCCCTACGGAGCTGGAACCCCCGGAAGCCGGCCGCGCGCTTGCGACCATAGTCGTAGGCACTGACAACGGACCCGCCCCTCGACGCGCAACGCCACAACGCACAACCCTCGTCATAGAACCCAGAGGTTGTGCGTTGGTTGGCATTGCTACGGCAGCTTCACCACCGTGAAGTCGTCGCAATACCCCGCCGCCGAAACGGAGTTCTTGTAGCAGTACACCGATGCCGAAGTGTTGGAGACGCCCCGTCGTGAAGAAGATCGGCTCCTGTGTGTACGTCGTCGTCGAGCCCCGCAGGTACGTCTCCGGGCCGCCGAAGCTCTTCACGCCTACGACCACCTCCTCACCGGCGGTGCCCAACTCCGCCCACGCCGCGAGCAAGTAACTGCCGCCGGACGTAAGGCCACTCACCGACGCCAAGACCGGCACCCGCGGAATCGCGACTTCGGACTGCGGGCAGAGTACGTCTGGGTCACCAACCGGGCTGCCGACGCGGTGGCGGCGTTCCGGATCACGGGTACGGCTCTTGAGCCCCTCGGGGAGATTCCCAGCGGGGGTACCTGGCCTCGGGGGCTGACTGCAGCGCCGGGGTATCTGGCCGGTGGCCAACCAACACAGCGGGACTGTCGCGGCGTTGGGAGGGGCCGTTGGTTGAGGCGGGCGAGGGTCTACGGCACCGTGGACTCTCGGGGATACCCTCGCGCCCATGACCGACTACCTCCAGGTGTCCACGGCGACGGCGACCCGCGAAGCAACCGTCCAACTGGCCCAGTCGGCGGTGTCGTTGAGACTGGCCGCGGGTGCCCAGGTCATCGGCCCTGTCATCTCGGCCTTCTGGCATCTCGGGGAATTCGGGACCGGGGAGGAATGGCAGCTGCTGCTGAAGACGCGAGCTGATCACTACGACCGGCTGGAAGCGCACCTGCTGGAGCGGCATCCGTGGGACAACCCCGAGATCGTGGCCGTGTCGATCGTCGCCGGATCTGCTGACTATCTGCGGTGGCTGGACAACTTCCTTTCGGGCGGGGCGGCGGGCTGAGATCCAGGAGACGGATTTTCGTCCGCTCAGGCCGCCACCTTCTGCCGGCCAAGTTCCCGAACCCGCTCGTTACCCGACACCCACGTGATCGATGAACGCGCCCAACGCCCCCACAACCGCACCCGGTTGCTCTTCCGGAATGCAGTGCCCGGCGTCCGGGACGACCACACCGGTCACGTTCTTCGCCCAGGGGCTGAGGGAGGCCTCCCTCGGCTGCGATGGAGGCGGCGTAGTAGTTGATTTCGGTGGCGTCGAAGGTGGTTGGGGAGAGGGTCTTGGTCCTCAAGAACCAGCCCACGTAGGCCTGTTCGCGGCCGGTGATCAGGGTCTCGGGGAGTTCGGGGACCAGGTGGAAGGCCAAGTGCCAGGTTTTCCAGGCCCGTTCGGGGTCCGTGGGGATGCTGTCCGAGAGGGTGATTCCGGTGATCCCGGCGTCGAGCAGGGCGACGCCGTGGAGGTGGTCCTGGTACTTCAGGGCGAGGGAGAAGGCGACGCAGGCCCCGATGTCGTAGGCGGCGAGCCAGTACTTCGGCACGTCGAGCGCGGTCAGCGCGGCCTGGACGCGCGCGGCGAGGGCGTGGGTGTCGTAGCCCTCTTCGGGACGGTCGGAGTGGCCCTGGCCCGGGAGGTCGACCGCGATCACATGGAAGCGTTCGGCGAGGCGGGGCATCGCCTTGTGCCACGCCCACCAGTTCTGCGGGAATCCGGCGAGCAGGACGATCGTGGGGGCGCTCGGGCTGCCGCCTTCCACGGCGTGCGGCTGGATTCCCTGTGCGTCGACCCAGCGGTGGGCGAAGCCGGGGAGGTCGCGCAGCGACAGACCGGCGACAGAGGCGGAGCTCCCTCTACTCCTCGTTCGGCGACCGACAAGGAGTCGCTCTATCTGCGGTGCCTGGACCGGTACGCCCTCCGGTATCGAGCCAGGTAGGAGCAGGCGCTTTCCTCCGGCACTTCCGGGGAGCCCCTGCGGGCGATTCGGGCGTTCTTCGAGGTCACCCTGCACCGCATCGCCGACCCCGCCGTACCGGACGGCTGTCTGGTCGCCCAGACCGCGATGGCGACGCCCGTCCTCGGCCCCGCCATCGCCGCGCGCGCGATCGACGCCGTAGGGATGCAGCGCGCGCGGCTCCAAACCGTCCTGCACGGCGCGGAGTTGAGCGAGGTGACGCCGAGGACCACGCCATCCACATCACGGCGGTCAACCAGTCGCCGGCCGTGATGAGCAGGGCCGGGGCGAGCGGGAAGCAGCTCGGCGCGATCGTCGACATCAGCATGAGCGCGCTCGCGCAGGCTCTGCGCGGCCGGGGTTAGGGCCTGTCCGGCGGATCATGCCGCAGACGCGGGGCGTGGCACGCCCATCTGCGGCGTTGTCGTCGGTCGCCGACGCTCCGCGTCGACTCCCTCCTCCGCCTTGCAGCTGCACGCGCCACGCCCCGCTCACCGGCGCTGATCAGGCACCGCCGATTTCCTGCGACCTGATCCGCCGGACAGGCCCTAGAGCACGCGCTCAGGGCACGTCCCGGGCCGGCATCAGCGGAACGCGTCCACATGGCGCGCGGCCCAGTCCGCGAACGGGCGCGGGGCGCGGCCGAGGACCCGTTCGATGTCCGGGCTGATGCGCAGTTCGGCCGGGCTGGGGGAACCGAGGATGGTCAGGGTGTCCTCGGCGAGTTCCGCCGGCATGCTCTGGGACATGGCGGCCTTGGCCTCCTCGCGGGTGAGGTCGTGGAACCGTACCGGCGAACCCAGCGCGGCGGCGATGGCCTCCGCCTGCGCGCGCGGGGTGATCACCTCCGGGCCGGTCAACTCGTAGATGCCGCCGGTGTGTTGGTCGTCCAGCAGGCAGGCCGCCGCGACCTCGGCGATGTCCGCCGGGTCGACGATCGGCACGCCGATGTCGCCGAAGGGCGCGGCTACGACCCCTTGCGCGCGGACGGACTCGGCCCACCACAGGGCGTTGGAGGCGAAGCCGCCCGGCCGCAGGACCGCCCACTCCAGGCCGGACCCCCGCAGTACGTCCTCCAGCGCGCGCATCGCGATCCGCGTCGCGCCGAACGGCCTGGTCGACACGCCCTGTGTGGAGAGCAGGACGACCCGACGGACCCCGGCCGCCTCGGCTACGGCGATGATGTCGGCCGGGTTGGCCCCGGTGGCGTGCAGGTCGCCGGAGAGCAGCAGGAACAGTGCCTTCGCTCCGGCCAACGCGGGCTTGAGACCTGCCGGTTCGGCGAGATCGGCGACCACATGGCGGACACCGTCCGGCAGCGACTCCGGCACCGACGCCGGCACCTTCGCCGTCGCCTTCGCCGTCGGCGCGTGCCGCGACACCGCCGTCACCTGCTGCCCCGCCTCGGCCAACGCCCGCGTCAACGGCCGGCCGATGTTCCCGGTCGCCCCTGTCACCACGATCATGTTCAGCTCCCTTGTCGCCTGTACTTCTACGGCCTTCACGCTAGGAGCCTGGCTAACTTTTGGTAAGGACATACCCCGAGGTAAGCTCATAACATGACGGAAGGCGTGCAGGAGACAGGGGTCGAGCCGGGCCCGCGGTATGAGGTGTTTCACACGGACTGCCTCGCCCGCGACATGGTCGACCACGTGACCAGCAGATGGGGCGTCTGGGTGCTGATCTCCCTGCGCCACAACAGCCTCCGCTTCTACGAACTCCGCGAGAGCATCCAGGGCATCAGCGAGAAGATGCTCGCCCAGACCCTCCGCACCCTGGTCCAGGACGGCCTCCTCTGGCGCGAGGTCGAACCGACGACCCCGCCCCAAGTCACGTACGGACTGACGGAGTTCGGCCGGGATATCGGCGAGCCGCTGTCGGAACTGTTCGACCGGATCACGCGGCGGTTGTCGGCGGACGAAGCGGGACAGAGGCCTACGTCGGCGCACTCGCCCTCCGCCTGAACACGACCGCCGAGCAGCCCCAGGTCAGAGCGGGAGATCGTCGGGCACAACGCGGAACGCCTTGTGGCTGCCCAGTGGGCGTACGGCCCGAAAGTCGCGGCGGCGGGCGGACCACGGCCGGGGGTCACGCGGGTCGCCCCACCCCCGGCAACACCTCCGCGCAAGCCACCGCATACGGCCAGATCGCAGCCCCGATCTCCTCCGGCGTCCCCGGACAGTCACGTCGTAGCCAGTCGATGATCGTGCCCAGTACCGCGCCCGCCAGGAAGGCGGAGACAGGGTCGTGCGGAATGTCGTCCGCGGCAGCCTCCTCACCGGCGCCCAGACCTCGGCTCATGCGGGCCGCGAGGGTGATCCGTTGGAGGAGGTGGTTGATCATGCGGGCGCTGCCCTCGTCGCAGAGGAGGGCTCGGTAGAGAGGGGCGTGGTCGGCCACATGGGCGAACAGGGCCGGCATGGGGTTCGGCAACGGGGCGCCGTCCGGGGTCAGTTGACCGTGCGGGATCGGGGCTACCGCCACCAACTCGTCGTACGTCGACGTGCATGCCGCCACCGCCAGGTCGTGGACGTCGGCGTAGTGCTCGTAGAACGTCGAGCGGTTGACGCCGGCGCGTTTCGTGAGGTCGGCGACGGATATCTGGCGCAGGTCGCGTTCGGTGACCAGGTCGCGCAGGGCCGCTTCGAGGGCGGCTCGGGAGCGGAGTACGCGGGGGTCGGGAACTCCGTGACCTTCGGGGGGTTGCGCCGGCATGCGGTAACAGTATTCTCCCCAACACCTGACGGTTATCCGACAGTTGTTGGATAGGAGTGCCGCATGGCCACGTACGTTCTCGTGCACGGCGGAAGTCACGGCGGATGGTGTTATCAGCGCGTCGCGCGAATCCTGCGGGCGAGCGGTCATGACGTCTACGCCCCCACGCTTACCGGGCTCGGCGAGCGGGCTCATCTGCTCACGCCCGGGGTCGATCTCGACACCCACATCAAAGATGTCGTTCAACTCCTGCATTTCGAGGGGCTGTTCGACGTCATCCTCGTCGGGCACAGCTACGGCGGCATGGTCATCACCGGTGCCGCCGACCGCGCCCTCGACCGCGTCGCTCACCTCGTCTACCTGGACGCGGCCACCCTGGCGAACGGGCAGTCCCTCGCCGAACCGGCACCGGAGTTGATGGCCGCGTCGCGAGCCATGGGGAGGGTGGTCGACGGAGTGGAGCTCGTCAACTTCCCCGGTGAAGGGCCCATGCCCTCCTACGGGTTGACCGATCCGGACGACATCGCCTGGCTGGCGCCGAAGATCACGCCGCATCCGTGGAAGTGCTTCGACCAGCCGCTGCGGCTCCACGACGAGGCGGGGGTGCGGGCGCTTCCGCAGTCCCAGATCGTATGCACGTCGACGCTTCCGTACCGCGATCCGGCCGACCTCGAACCCGCGCGCGCCGCCGGTCGGTTGTGGGACATCGACACCGGTCACGATCTGATGGTCAGCGAGCCGCAGGCCGTCGCCGGGTTCCTGGAGCTGGTGGCCGCTGCGACGGCGGCGGGGTGACGGCCGCCTGACAACCCGCTCACAGAATCGGCTGACAGTCAGTCACATTACCGAAACGTAACCTACCGACGGGTATCACGAGTAACTTACCCACAGGTAAGTTCCAGGCGAACCATTCTCCGGACGGCCGCTCCACAGGAGGTTCGCCATGCCCGCACGCATGCCCTCACGCAAACGAGACCTGCTCGCCGCCGCGATCACCGCCGCCGCCTGCCTCACCGCCCAGGCCCTCGCTCTCACGACCGCCGGCCCCGCCACCGCCGCGGACGAGGTCGTCTCCAGAGGCGTCACCATCCCCGAGTTCTACAACCCGCCCACCACCC
>NZ_JBXVPZ010000391.1:0-9351 GCF_057961495.1 Streptomyces sp. P5F9
CCCCGGCACCGTGGCCACATCCCCCGCGTCCCCCACATCATGCGCAGCCCACGCGGCCAACAGCCCGAAGGTCACACCGACTTCGTCCGTTCGCCACCTGCGCCCGTCTCATGTCCGCCCCTGGCAGGAAGGCTGTCAGCGCGCGCCATGCCGGCACTGGCGAACGTTCGGCCGTTCGGTGGAAACCGCAGGCCTGTCGGTGCTCGTACGCGGACGGCGGCGGACGGCGCGGCATCGTGGCCCCCGACCCGATCCACCCGTCCCACGCAGTCCAGCAGGAGGACTCCATGCTCGGCACCGACTTCACCACCGGATCACCCAACTGGCTCGACCTCGGCAGCCCCGACACCGATGCGGCCGCCGCGTTCTACGGCGCCGTCCTCGGCTGGCAGTTCGTCTCGGCCGGGCCCGAGGCGGGCGGATATGGGTTCTTCCAGGTGGACGGCAAGACCGTCGCGGCCCTCGGACCGCTCACCGAAGAAGGGGCGAACTCCGCCTGGATGATCCACTTCAAGACCGACGACATCACGGCCACCGTCCAGGCGGTCACGGCCGGCGGGGGAACTGTCCGGACGGAACCCATGGACGTCATGGGCGAGGGTTGGCTGGCCCAGGCCACCGACCCGCAGGGCGCCCAGTTCGCGCTCTGGCAGCCCGGGAAGACCGCGGGTCTGGAACTCACCTCCGCCCCGAACACCCTGCTCTGGGCGGAACTGCACGCCCCCGACCCGGAGGCGGACATCGCCTTCTACCAGGGCCTGTTCGGCTGGCGCAGCCAGGACATGCAGGCACCCGGTATGACGTACCGGGTCCTGAGCACCGCTCAAGGGGACCAGCAGGACGCGTCCTTCGGCGGGGTCGCGCCGTTGAACGCCGGCGAGGGCGAACTCCCGCGCTGGGTACCGTACTTCCACTCGACGGACGTCGACGCCACGATCGCGGCGGCACAGTCCAACGGCGGTTCCGTACTGATGCCGGCGACGGACGTACCCCAGGTCGGCCGGATGGCATGGCTCGGGGACCCGTTCGGAGCGGTGTTCGCACTGCTGAAGCCGGATCCGCGGATGTGACGCGGGCGGCCCGGGGGGCTCCGGCTCAGGCGGCGACGCTTCGCCGATTCAGCCTGTCGATCCTCTGTTCCTCGCGACGCGAGGAACAGAGGACACATACGACACGACATCCGAAACGGGCGCTGCGCACAGGCAATGGTCGGTCGCATGCAACAGCACCCACCTGCACAACCAGCTCGACTGTCAAGAGCCAGCACGTGGTCCTGATCTCCCGTGTCGGGCTCGTGCTGGAGATGCCATATTCCCAAGAGCGATCACTGCCACTCACGCCCGACGAACGTCCAGACGTGCCGCTTGAGCACGTCGCCCAGAAGGCCACCACCCTCAGCCCTGGCGCGGGACTTGGACACCGCTCAACCTTCGAAGTCGTACTCCAGGATGTATGACGCGGCGTCCAGCACCATGTTGTTCACCTCTACGGCAACTCCCCCAGCGTCAAAGGCAGTTCGCGCGATCAACATGACCGGCACACCCGCCGGCAACGCCAGTCGCCGGGCCTCGTCGCCACTCGGCATACGGGAACGGACCTCTTCCCGGAAGTGGACCGGCTTGCGCCCGAGTTCCTCCAGCCTCGCGTAGATGCCGCCGGGACCGGTGTCTGGTCGAGCGATCGGCGTGCCCGACGCCAGGTCGGCCGCGAGGAACGAGGTGGCCAGAAGCACCGGCTTGCCGTCGAGAACGTACCGGCGGCGGCGCACGCAAACCCGAACCCCTCCGTCACCCAGGCCCAGCACACCCGCGATGGCAGCCGGGGCATCCTCCTCGCCCACCTCCACCGAGTCCACGACGAGTTCACGATCCCCGGCATCGGTCGTCCAGATGGAACGCCCCTCGCCCCACTGCGCGTGCGCGAGGCGTTCGAGCCCGCGCCGCCGGATCGGCTCGAAGTCCCGGACGAACACCCCGGCACCCTTGCGCGCTTCCGCGATGCCCTCCGTCTGCAGAACACCCAGGGCCTGTCGGGCCGTCATCCGCGCCACACCATGCTCGGCCATGAGGTCGTTCTCGCCGGGAAGCCGTTCACCCGGCCCGTACTCGCCGGCCTCGACAGCCGCTCGCAGTTGCGCCGCGATGCGCTGGTACTTCGGCTGACGTCCCGCGTCCCCGCCGCTCATCCAGGCCTCTCCTCCGGTCATCTCTAGACATCCTAGGCATCAGCCGCCACACCCTGACAGCCGACCATCGGTCTCCGACGAGCAATTTCACACATCTCTAGAGATGTATTGACGCAGGCGTGGACCACCCGCTTCACTGAACGCACCCCACCTCTCTAGAGACGCGAGGTGCGTCCGCCGCCTGCCGTGGAGGTCTTCATGTCAGCCCACACCGCGCCCGCACAACCCGCAAGCCCCGACATGCGGGAGGCCCAGTGGCAACTCCCGCACAAACCGCGCAGTGCCAAACACGCTCGCGCGCTGCTTCGCCTACAGCTCACGGACTGGAAGATCACCGGCGAAGTCGCCGACACCGCCGAACTGTTGCTCTCGGAGCTGGTCACCAACTCCATCCGGCACGCGCGGACTCCGCCCGGCCGCGAGATCGGTCTGCGTTTCGCCACGTACGACGGGCGGCTGCGAGTCGAGGTCGCCGACGCGAGCGACCGTCGGCCGCGGCCCCGGGAAGCAGCCCCCGAAGACGAAGAGGGCCGGGGACTCACCCTCGTGCGGGCCTTGGCGGAACGCTGGGGATGTTGCCCACGCCCGCACGGCATCGGAAAGGCGACGTGGGCGGAAGTGTCCCTGCCACGATGAACACGCGCAACACAGCGATATGGCCGATACCGTTGAAATCGCCGTACACCACATCTCGCAGCGCATACGAGGAGATCCCCGTGGCCGACGCCTCCGTTCCCCCGCCGGACCGACCGGCCACGCCGGACGACGCCGTCACGGTGACGCTCACCTACACCGGCGACCAGGCCGAAGTGCTGCGCACTCTCGCGCTCTTGGAGGGGCGTACGCCCGAGGAAGTGGCGCTGGACCACATCGCGCGTGGCGTCCCGTTGTCCTTCTCCTCTCCCTTGGGGGAGGACTCGGAGGCGATGGCCGTTCTGGCGCGGGCGATGTTCGACGGGCCTTCCGACTTGGCCACTCGATCCGGCGAGGACCTGTTCGGGGAAGGTGGCCGTTGAAGCGTCATCTGTTCGGCGTCGCGGACACATCGGTCCTCCTCGCCGTCTACAACCGGAAAGACGCCCATCATGAGTCATCCGTACACGCTCTCTCCCTCGTCGACCGACTCGTGGTGTCGCCGATGGTTCTGGCCGAGCTGGACTACCACCTGACGACGAAGATCAGTGGCAAGGCGGCAGCGGACGCGCTGGCCAGCATGCGTGCCTGGGCAAGCACGGATCGGCTCACGCTTGCCACGGTGGGCTGGCCGCTCCTGAGCGAGGCCGAGCGCCTGATGCGTACGTACGCGGATCATGACGCCATCGGCATGACCGACGCAGTCAACGCCGTTCTGGCCTGGGCGTTGCCGCAGCCGGTTGTCCTCGCCCTCGACCATCACTACCGGGATGTCATTGCACCCAGGACCAGGGCCGAGGTTCCGCTGCACGTGCTCCCAGCAGTCGAGTAGCACGCTCTCCGCCTCGACGCGTACGCCCGTGGTACCGGAGGGGGAGTTCACCTAGCCTCATTGGATTCGGAATACTGCTCACCACGGCGCAGCAACCACCGCGCAACGGCATGCGTCCCGACCGCGGCGAGCGCCAGCCCCTGTGGACGCGTCCAGCGCCATGGCATTCACCTCGACCGAACTCCCGCCGCGTCGAAGGCGGTTCGGACGACGAGCACGACCGGCACACCGGACGGGAGAGCGAGCCGATCGGCCTCGTCCGCGCTCGGCATGCGGGTACGGGGATCTTGTGATGTCTGCTGCCGTCAGCCTGCGAGCCAACCCGTTCGTGTGTGTCCTCGCATCTGCGGCTGCGTCTTGATCGCCAACTCCAAGAGGCAGAGCCCTACTTCGTCCTTCACCGCCAAGCGGGATTCCGGCTCGGCAGCCAGGGACCGAAAAGCGGCTCGTACGCCTCGCCCGTCTCGACGGTGAGGACGAAGTCAGGCGTCGTGGCAGACACCGCAGCATGCAGGCGAGTCAACAGGGCCGAGAAAGACCCGACTTCCAAGTCCAGTGCCTCAGCCAGGCGCGCTCGATGCGCGGCGATCCCGGGCTGGTCCTCGACCTCGTCGTGGCGAAGGTGGTCGGCCGTCGTCCGCATGACCGTCAAATCACCGGATCCGGAGAACTTCAGACAGTCCCACCAGGACGGCAACCCGACCATGATCTCAAGCGCCTCGGTCAGGCTCTGGCCGATCAGGCCGGCCTGCCCTTCGGAGCTGGCATACAGCACAGGTCGGTCCTTGATGCCGTCGCCGCAGAGGAAGAACGTCCCGCCGGTGAAGTCGCCGGCAACGCTCTCCAGAGCAAGCCCCGACGAAAGCCGGACAGGCTCCCCGTGATCACCACGCGAGAGATCAAACTCGCAGACGCGCCACAGCAGTTCGGCGAGGCCGGAGTCTCGTCGTATCGAGTCCAGGATTGATTCGTCGCGAGTCACGCCGCGGACGATAGCAGTGGCTTGAACGGCGTGCCGCATGCCGTTGACCAGGGAGTGCCAGGGCGCGAAGGCCTGCGAAGACGCAACGGAGGTGCGGAAACCGACCGTTGAGCCGCAGCCCCAACACGCACCACCGCCACCGAACCACCCCTCACCCCAAATGCGTAGCCGCGAACATCCGCAACACAGCCGGAAGTACGACCACGGACGGCCCCGGCTCCCCCAACGCCTTCGCCAGGTCCGACTCCAGTGCCTCCGGCGAAGTCCGCACCCCCCGTACCCCGAACGACTCGGCCAGTGCCACATAGTCCGGCCGGGTCAGCTCCGTCGCCGTGGCCTCGCCGAACGCGTCCGTCATGTACTCGCGGAGGATGCCGTAGCCGCCGTCGTCGACGATGAGCCAGGTGACGTTCAGGTCGTACTGCCTGGCCGTGGCCAGCTCCGCGACGGAGTACAGCGCGCCACCGTCCCCCGACACCGCGAGCACCGGACGCGTCGGGTCCGCCGCGGCCGCGCCCAGCGCCGCCGGGAAGCCGTAGCCGAGGCCGCCGGCGCCCTGGGCGGAGTGGAGGTGGTTGGGGCCCTTCGCGTCGAAGGCCGACCAGGCCCAGTAGGCGAGGATCGTCATGTCCCAGAAGGACGGGGAGTTGGGCGGCAGCGCCCTGCGTACCGAATCCAACACGCCCTGTTCCAGGGTCAGTTCCTGGGCGGCGATGCGTTCCCGCACGCGGCCGAGCAGCTCGGCCACCCGCCCCTCCGCCGTCGTGTCCGTCCGCTCCGTCACCGTCTCCAGCAGCGCCTGCAGCCCGTGCCACGCGTCCGCGTGGATGCCCAACGCCGGGTGGTTCGACTCCAGTTTGCCGAGGTCCGCCTCGATCTGGATGACGCGGCCGCGGGGTTTGAACGTGTGGTAGTTCGAGGAGAGTTCACCCAGACCCGAGCCAACTACCAGTACTACGTCCGCGTCCTCCAGGAAGTCCGTCGTGTGGCGGTCCTCCAGCCAGGACTGCAAGGACAGCGGGTGCGTCCAGGGGAACGCGCCCTTGCCACCCGGCGTCGTCACCACCGGCGCCTGGAGTTTCTCCGCGAGCTGCCGCAGCTTCTTCGACGCGTCCGCCCGTACGACTCCCCCGCCCGCGATGATCGCGGGACGCACCGCGCGCGACAGCAAGTCCGCTGCTACGGCGGTCAGTTCGGGGCGCGGCAGGACGTCCTCCGGTGTCGCGTCCACCGCCGTCACCACCGGGAGGAGGGTCGGAGCCAGCAGCACGTCCTGGGGAATCTCCACCCACACCGGGCCGTGCGGAGCCGTCAGCGCCGACTTCCACGCCTCCGCGATCGCCGACGGGATCTGCGACTGGGTACGGACCGTGTGGACGGACTTCACCACGCCCCTGAACGAGGCGGACTGGTCGGGCAGTTCATGCAAATACCCATGCCTGCCACCGCCCAGGCCCGCCGTCGGGATCTGGCTGCTGATCGCCAGCACCGGCGCCGAAGCCGCCCTCGCCTCCTGGAGCGCCGCCAGTGACGTCAGCGCGCCCGGGCCCGTCGACAGCAGCAGCGGTGCCGCCTCGCCCGTGATGCGGCCGTACGCGTCCGCCGCGAACCCGGCGTTGTTCTCCACCCGCAGGCCGATGTAGCGCAGGTCGGAGCGGCGCAGCGCGTCGAACATGCCGAGCGCGTGCTGGCCCGGCAGGCCGAACACCGTCGTCGCGCCGAGACCCGCCAGGGTCTCCACGACCAGGTCACCGCCGTTGCGCCCGGGGGGCGGGTTCAGGGCGGCGGTGATCTGCGCGGCCGTCGGGCGGAGTTCCAGGTCGTGGTCGTGCGTCACTTGCTCTCTGTCTCCCTACGAGTCACCAATTGTCCGGCCGGCGTTACGAGTCGCGCGCCTCCGCGATCTGCCGGGACATGATCGTGATCAGGTCGTACGCGGTGTGCGACGCGGCCACCGACGTGATCTCGGCGTGGTCGTACGCCGGTGCCACCTCGACGACGTCCGCCGACACCAGGTTGCAGGATGCCAGGCCGCGCAGGATCTCCAGAAGTTCGCGGGAGGTCATGCCGCCGGCCTCGGGCGTGCCGGTGCCGGGCGCGTGGGCCGGGTCGAGGCAGTCGATGTCGATGGAGATGTAGAGGGGGCGGTCGCCGATGCGCTGGCGCAGCTGGTCGGCGACCTCGTCGGCGCCCCGGCGGTACACGTCCGCCGAGGTGACGATGCCGAAGCCCATCTTCTCGTCGTCCTTGAGGTCCTGCTTGCCGTACAGCGGACCGCGGATGCCGACGTGCGAGAGCGCCTCCGTGTCGAGGATGCCCTCCTCAACTGCCCTGCGGAACGGCGTCCCGTGGGTGTACTCGGCGCCGAAGTACGTGTCCCAGGTGTCGAGATGGGCGTCGAAGTGCAGCAGCGCCACCGGGCCGTGCTTCTTCGCGACCGAGCGCAGCAGCGGGAGCGCGATGGTGTGGTCGCCGCCCAGGGTCATCAACCGCGCGCCGGTGCCCAGGAGTTGGTCCGCCGCGGCCTCGATGGTCTCGACGGCCTCGTTGATGTTGAACGGGTTCGCCGCGATGTCACCGGCGTCCGCGACCTGCGCGAGCGCGAACGGGGACGCGTCCTGCGCCGGGTTGTACGGCCGCAGCAGCCGGGACGCCTCGCGGATCGCGTTGCCGCCGAAGCGCGCGCCCGGCCGGTACGAGACACCGGCGTCGAACGGCACCCCGACCACCGCCACGTCCGCGGTGCCGACCTCGTCCAGGCGCGGCAGCCGCGCGTAGGTCGCGGGTCCGGCGTACCGCGGGGTGCGGGAGGAGTCGACCGGGCCGCGGGGCGTCTCGTTGCTGGTCATGGGCACTGCCTTCTTTCCTACGCTTCATCGCGTATGCAGTCTTTGCACGTATTGGGTTCTTTGTGCGTCCTGCTATGACCTTACTGGGGAGCCACCACGGGCTCGGACACTCGTTCGGGTGCAACGCGCCCGGCGAGCCGGTCCCGCCACGCGGCGAGTACGGCCGCGTCGGTCGCCGGCGTGGCGAGGGAGACGGTCACATAGGCGGCCAGAGACAGCAACAGGCCGTAGTACACAGGCTCATTGGCGAGGATGCCGTAGCCCGCCATCAGGCCGACGACCGCGAGGCCGCCGACGATCACCGAGGCGAGCGCGCCCTGCGCGGTGCCGCGCTTCCACAGCAGGCCGCCGAGGATCGGGACGAGGAGTCCGCCGACGAGGAGGTTGTAGGCGACGGTCAGCGCCTCGACCACGTTGTTCAGCGCGATCGCCGTGCCGACCACCGCGACGCCCATGACGAGGATGAAGGCACGGTTGCCGCGCACCTCGTCGCGCTCCTCGTCGCCCTCCTCCTCCGCCCGCCGTACGGCGCCCCGCAGCCGCGACCAGATGTCGTTGTTGGCCACCGTGGCGCAGGCGATCAGCGCGCCGGACGACGTCGACATCACGGCCGCCAGGGCGGCGGCGAGCACCAACCCCCGTACCCCGACCGGGAGTTCGTCCTTGACGACGGTCGCGAAGGCGTCGTCCGGGCTGCCGAGGCCGGGGTAGAGGACCTTGGCCGCCGTGCCGATGACGGCGCCCGCGACGGCGTAGACGAGGCAGTAGGTGCCCGCGACCGTGCCGCCCCACTTGGCGGTCCTGTCGCTGCCCGCCGTGAACACGCGCTGCCAGATGTCCTGGCCGATGAGCATGCCGAACGTGTAGATCAGGACGTAGGTGAAGATCGTCTCGCCGCCGATGCCCAGCGGGTCGAAGTACTCGGTGGGCAGCTTCGCCTTCATCTCACTGAAGCCGCCCGCCTTGACGACCGCGATCGGCAGGAGCAGGAGCAGCACGCCGATCGTCTTCACCACGAACTGCACCATGTCCGTCAGCGTGATGGACCACATGCCGCCGAGCGTCGAGTACGCGACGACGATCGAGCCGCCGAGGACGATCGCGAGGGTCCGGTTCATGTCGAAGAGGACGTCGAAGATCGTGGCGTAGGCGATGGTCGAGGTGACCGCCAGCATCAAGGTGTACGCCCACATGACGATGCCGGAGATGACCCCCGCGCGGCCGCCGTACCTGAGATCGAGCATCTCGGAGACGGTGTACACCTTCAGGCGGGCGATGCGGGCGGAGAAGAAGACGGACAGGGCGAGCAGGCCGAGGCCGATGGTGAAGACCATCCAGGCGCCGGAGAGGCCGTACCGATAGCCGAGACCGACTCCGCCTATGGTGGACGCGCCGCCCAGAACGATCGCGGCCATGGTGCCGGAGTACATGACCGGGCCCAGGCGGCGGCCGGCGACCAGGAAGTCGCTCTTGGACCTGGCGCGGCGCATGCCCCACCAGCCCATGGCCAGCATGCCGGCCAGGTAGACGACGATCACGGTGTAGTCGACGGCCATGTGGGGGCCTCCTTCGCGCACTCCCGGGGTCGTCCCGGGGTCTCGGGGGTGGCTTGCGTCGCGACTGACCCTAGGTGGCCGGAAAGCGGCTGCGAAGTGTACGTTTCATCCATCCGAGCCCGAGGCGATGGAGGAAACGTCCACCATGCCGGACCTCACGGTTCCGCCCACACCACCCGTGCTTCTCTCCGCCCTCCTGGCCCGCGAGGACCTGGGGCTGCGGCAGATCGCCGGGCCGTCCGACCCCGACATCGCGATCCACTGGGCGCACACGTCGGAGATGCCGGACCCGTATCCGTACCTGCTGGGCGGCG
>NZ_JBXVPZ010000392.1:0-9346 GCF_057961495.1 Streptomyces sp. P5F9
GGGGTGCAGCGACCGGGGCGGGGCGGACACGGAGGACGATGCTGTGTACATGGGAGATACAGATCCCTTCGTGTGCCTGCAGTGCCTGTCCAAACAAGCGCGCTGCCCGGCCCGGTCCCACGGGTGCACCCTGGGGAGTGTCCCTCGGTGACCGGGTCGGGGTGGCGCGTTCCTACCTGACACCAGATGCGCAGTGGCACACCATCTGGCGCACCCTGGCGAACCCTGGCGAATAGTCGCCCGGCAACCCGCGCCGGGCTATGTTCAAGTCAGCCGAGAACCTGGGGGCTTGACGTGAACGGACAACCCAACTCCCGTCTCTCGGACCTGTTCGGCCTGGCCGGCTGGTCCAAGGGCGAGCTCGCGCGGCGGGTCAACCGGCAGGCGGCGGCCATGGGCCACCCCCAGCTGTCGACCGACACCTCGCGGGTACGGCGTTGGATCGACACGGGAGAGATCCCGCGCGATCCGGTGCCGAGGGTGCTGGCGGCTCTGTTCACCGAGCGTCTCGGCCGTGTCGTGACCATCGAGGACCTCGGTCTGGTCCGGCACGGGCGTACGGGAAAACGGCCCGACGACGGGAGTGTGGAACATCCCGACGGTGTGCCGTGGGCGCCCGAACGGACTGCTGCGGTCCTCACCGAATTCACGGGAATGGACCTCATGCTCAACCGACGCGGCTTGGTGGGCGCGGGCGCCGCGCTCGCCGCAGGCTCCGCACTCAGCAGCGCCATGTACGCATGGCTGCACTCCGATCCGACTCTTTCCGCCGACGCTCCCCGGTTCGACGATCCCCTGCACGCCGACCCCGCTGGGTTCGACCGCTACGAGGCCGCCCCCATCGGGTCGCAGGAGATCGAGGAACTGGAGGAGTCCGTCAAGGTGTTCCGCGCCTGGGACGCGGCCCGCGGCGGCGGGCTGCAGCGCAAGGCCGTGGTGGGACAGCTCAACGAGGTGGGCGGCATGCTCGCCTACCGGCACCCGACCGATCTGCAGCGGCGCCTGTGGGGCGTCGCCGCCAATCTCGCCGTACTCGCGGGCTGGATGTCGCACGACGTCGGCCTGGAACCCACGGCCCAGAAGTACTTCGTCATCGCCGCCCACGCGGCCCGCGAGGGCGGCGACCGGCCCCGCGCCGGGGAGGCGCTCTCACGGGCGGCTCGCCAGATGGTGCACCTGGGCCGGCCCGACGACGCACTCGATCTCATGAAACTCGCCAAGACCGGTTCCGGCGACGAGGTGCTGCCGCGCACCCAGGCGATGCTCTTCACCATCGAGGCCTGGGCACAGGCGTCGATGGGCAAGGGCCAGGCCATGCGCCGCACCCTCGGCCAGGCGGAGGACCTCTTCGTCTCCGACCGCGGCGACGTACCGCCCCCGAGCTGGATGCAGACGTTCAAGGAGGAGGATCTCTACGGCATGCAGGCCCTGGCCTACCGCACCCTGGCCGAGCACGAGCCCGGAGCGGCCGTGCACGCCCAGTACTTCGCGGAGAAGGCCCTGGCGCTGCGGGTCGACGGACGGCAGCGGTCGAAGATCTTCGACTTCCTGTCGATGGCCTCCGCCTGCTTCATCGCCGACGACCCCGAACAGGCGGACAGGTACGCGCGGTTGGCCCTGGCGTCGATGGGATCGAACTCCTCCCACCGCACCTGGGACCGGCTGCGCGAGATGTACCGGCTCACCGCCCAGTACGCCGGCTATCCGAAGATCCACGAACTGCGGGAGGAGATCGAACTGGCGCTGCCGAAGACCCAGTCGAGGAGCCCGAGGGCCAGGGGCGGCAACAGCGCACAGGCATAAGGGGTTTGTGCGGCTCCTTCCGCACAAGGAGTTCGTACAGCCGCTTCTTTAAGCCGCTTCTTTCTCAGGTCGTCCTGGCGACGAGCACGCACGCGTCGTCCGCGCGCTCGGTGTCGCCGAACTCCTCCACGACCATCCGTACGCAGTCCTGTGCGGTGCGCGCCTCGCCGAACCGCGGGGCCAGGTCGAGGAGTTGGCGCTCGGCGGCCTCTCCGCTGTGCCCCGGCACCAGTCCGTCGGTGTGCAGCAGGAGTACGTCGCCCGCTTCGAGGGTCTCCTCGGCCTGCCCGTAGGCCGCTCCCGAGGTGGCGCCGAGCAGGACGCCGTCCGGTGCGCTCAGCACGCGCCCCGTCCCGCCGCGGAACAGCAGCGGGGCGGGGTGTCCTGCCTGCGCCCACGCCAGTGTGCGGGTCTCGGGCCGGTAGCGGCAGCACACCGCGCTGCCCAGGGCCGGTTGCACGGTGGCGTCGAGTAACTGGTTGAGCCAGGACATCAGTTGACCGGGCTCGGTGCCCGCCATCGCCATCCCGCGCAGGGCGCCCAGCAGCATCGCCATGCCCGAGGTGACGGCGACACCGTGTCCGGTGAGGTCGCCGACACTCAACAGCGTTGCGCCGTCCGACAGTTGGAGCGCGTCGTACCAGTCGCCGCCGATCAGCGCGCTGGTGGAGGAGGGCAGATAGCGGGCGGCCAGGTCCAGTGTCTCCGGCCCCTGGTGCGGGAGCCGCAGGGAGCCACGCCACGGCGGCAGCACGGCCTCCTGCAGCTCGACCGCGAGCCGGCGCTCGGTCTGCGCGTGGTGCCGGTGGATCTGCAGCGAGTCACGGGTCTCGCTCACCGTCCGCTGGCTGCGGCGCAGTTCGCTGACGTCCCGCAGCACGGCCCACATCGAGGCGGTGCCGCCGTCGGCGTCGAGCACGGGCTCGCCCATCATGTGCACCGTCCGTACGGTGCCGTCGGGCCGGACGATGCGGAACTCGCCGTCGATCGGCTTGGCGTCGATCAGGCAGTCCGTGACCATCGCGGTCAGCGCCGACCGGTCCTCGTCGAGGATCAGGGACGGCAGTTCGTCGAGCGTGAGCGGGGGAGCGGCCGGGTCACGGCCGAGGATCTGATACAGCTCCCCGGACCAACTCGCCTCGTCCGTCAGCAGATTCCACTCGGCACTGCCGACCCGGCTGAGCAGCGAGTCGTCACGAGGCGCTTCCGGTACGGCAGTTGGGGCGAGCGGTGCTTCTACGGCCGCCTGCACGGGTGGCGGGCCGTCCCGTAGCTGGGCCAAGTGCTCGTCGAGGTCGTTGAGTTGATGCAGCGCCAGATCGCACAGCGCCCGCTGCCACCGCTCGCGCGGGTCCGCACCGTCGTGCTGCGCGTCCCGTCGTACGGCGTCCACGTCGCCCATGAGCCGCCGCGCCTGCGATATCAGCGCGTCGACCGAGCCGCGCGCGGGCGGCTGGGCGGCGGGGCGGTCCGCAGAGAGATGGGACGGCATGACGCACTCCGATGCGGGGACGGTACGACCAAGGCGGATGGAGGGACCGGTTACGACTGTCGCACAGGCTGCGACGCGCTGTAAGGGATTTGGCAACACCCGATCCGGTGGTGCTTCTGGCATATGCCAGCGTCTTCACGGGCGACTGGTGCCGTGCTCGTGGCGCAGCTGTCCTGGTGAGGCAAGTCGTAGACGCCGTACGCGAGTTGAAGGACTGATTACCCTTCCGGCTCGACATTCAACCACCTGTTCGACGGCTCGATGTTCCCGCGTGGCGTCGGTGTCCGACGTGAGGCTGAAAAGTGTCGCTCGGGCGAGTGATCCGCAGGATGCGGCAGTTATTTTGAGCCGTTGCTTTGTTATAGCCATGACAATTCTGTGGACGTGATGCCACGCTGCTGAGCACCACGCTCACCGAGCGTTCACCCACTCCTCACCCTTCCTCCCCGCACCCGCGCGCCCGCCGGACGGCCGTACCCCGGCCCGACCCGCTCTCCAGGACTCCACCGAGTCCGACCACCCCACATAAGGAGAACGCCTTGACCCGGCATGACCGTTATCCGCACCACCCCAGATACACCGCGGCCCTCGTGCTCACCGCGGTCGGCACCCTGCTGGCCGCCGGTATGCAGACCAGTGCGGCCTCCGCCTCTCCCGGCGGGCACACCGCCTCCGCGAAGATCCTGGCCACCCCGCGGGCCGGAGCGGCTCAGGCCGCTCTGTCGCCGTCGAAGCACGCCGCCCTCCTCAAGAGCGCGGGCGCGGCCGTCAGGAACACGGCGAAGACCCTCGGCCTCGGCGCCAAGGAGAAGCTCGTCGTCAAGGACGTCAGCCAGGACGCCGACGGCACCACCCACACCCGCTACGAGCGGACGTACGCCGGACTGCCCGTCCTCGGCGGCGACCTGGTCGTCCACGCCAGGAGCGGCCGCCTCACGGTGACGAAGGCCGCCAAGGCCGACCTGACCCTGCCGGACATCACCCCGAACGTGACGTCGGCGACGGTGAAGACCAAGGCGCTCGCGGCGGCGTCCAAGGCGGGCGGCGAGAAGGCCCGACTCGACGGCGCCCCGCGGCTCGTCGTCTGGGCCGCCGGTGCCAAGCCCGTCCTCGCCTGGGAGGCGGTGGTCGGCGGCTTCCAGGACGACGGCACGCCCAGTGAACTCCATGTGATCACCGACGCCGACTCGGGCAAGGCCGTCTTCCAGTACCAGGGCATCGAAACGGGCACCGGCACCGGCCAGTTCAACGGAACGGTCCCGCTCGGTACCACGCTCTCCGGCTCGACGTACCAGCTCGTCGACGGCGACCGCGCCGGCCACCGCACCTACGACCTGAACCAGGGCACCTCCGGCACCGGCACCCTCTTCACGGATGACAACGATGTCTGGGGCGACGGGACCCAGAGCAACCGGCAGACCGCGGGCGTGGACGTCGCGTTCGGCGCGGCGGCGACCTGGGACTACTACAAGGACGTCTTCGGGCGGAACGGCATCCGCAACGACGGAGTGGCCGCCTACAGCAGGGCCCACTACGGCAACAACTACGTGAACGCGTTCTGGGACGACACCTGCTTCTGCATGACCTACGGCGACGGCTCGGGCAACACCCACCCGCTGACCGCGCTGGACGTGGCCGCGCACGAGATGAGCCACGGCGTCACCGCCGCCACCGCCGGCCTCACCTACTCCGGCGAGTCGGGCGGCCTGAACGAGGCGACCTCGGACATCTTCGCCGCCGCGGTGGAGTTCCACGAGAACCTGCCCGCCGACGTCCCCGACTACATGGTCGGCGAGAAGATCGACATCAACGGCAATGGCACACCGCTGCGTTACATGGACAAACCCTCCAAGGACGGCGCGTCCCGCGACTACTGGAGCTCGACGCTCGGCAGCGTCGACGTCCACTACTCCTCGGGCCCGGCGAACCACCTCTTCTACCTCCTGTCGGAGGGCAGCGGTGCGAAGACCGTCAACGGAGTCTCCTACGACAGCCCCACCTACGACAGCGTGCCCGTCGCCGGCATCGGCATCGACAACGCCCAGAAGGTCTGGTATCGGGCGCTCACCACGTACATGACCTCGTCCACGAACTACGCCGGTGCGCGCACCGCGACCCTGCAGGCAGCCGCGGACCTCTTCGGCGCCTACAGCCCGACCTACCTGGCCGTGGCGGACGCGTGGGCGGCGATCAACGTCGGCAGCCGGATCGCGCTCGGCGTCAACGTGGCCCCGGTCGCCGCGCAGATCAGCGGAGTCGGCCAGGCCGTGTCCCTGCAGACGGACGCGTACACCACCAACTCCGGTGCGGGCCTGACCTATTCGGCCACGGGACTGCCCGACGGACTGACCATCAGCAGCACCGGTCTGATCTCCGGGATCCCGACCACCCTGGGGACCAGTGACGTCACGGTGACCGTCACCGACGACACGGGCGCGAGTGCCACCGTCGCCTTCAGCTGGCGGATCGCCAACATCTACGCCAGCGCCACCCGCGTCGACATCCCCGACAACGCCGGCGCCGTGGAGTCCCCGATCACGGTCACCGGCCGCGACGGCAACGCCTCGGCCACCACCCAGGTCTACGTCAAGATCGTCCACACCTACCGCGGCGACCTGACCGTCGACCTCGTCGGCCCGAACGGAACCGTCTACTCCCTCCTGAACCGCTCCGGCGGCTCCGCCGACAACGTCGACCAGACCTTCACCGTCGACACCTCCGCCCAACCGGTCAACGGCACCTGGAAGTTGAGGGTGCAGGACCACGCGGCGGTCGACGTCGGCTACATCGAACAGTGGCAGCTCACTCCGTGAACGGGCCTGTCTAGCCCCGTAGTTCGGGGATCACTGACTCGGGTTCGTCGACTGACAGCCCGAGTTGGTTCTGGCCGCGCCGGTCTGCACGCAGGCGCGGCCAGAACCCATCGTCACGATCGGCCAGTTGTACGACGCCCCGCGGTCACGGCGTGATCAGCCGGTCCTGTTCCACCGGCGGTGTGCCCCCGCACCAGTCCAGGGCCTTGCCGAAACGTACCAACTCGCCGTAGTGGGTGGGGTCGACGTGCTCGGCGAGGACGAGGTCGAGAACGGCGGCCGCTGCCTCGGCCGGCGACTGCGCCTGGCTGAAGTCACTGAACCAGGGGCGGGAGGTGTCCGTGTCGACCATGCCCGGGCACACGGAGGCGATCAACGTGTTCGTCGCGAGGTCGTGTTCGCGGCGTTCGGCGGCGACCGCGCGGACGGCGGCGACCTGGGCCACCTTCGAGGGCACGTTCAGCCAGAGCGGCCAGCCCGCCTCGGCCGTGGTCCGGTGGTGGACGGCGCCGCGCCAGGACTCGACGGCGTACTCGACCTGGTCCAGGCTCGCGCCGTCGAACAGGTCGTGCAGCGCCGGGTCGAGATGCCCGAGGGTGCCCAGGCTGCTGGCCACGACGAGGAACCGGCCGCCCGGGCGCAGGACGGGGCCGAAGGACCGCAGCATCGCGTGGGTGGCGGTGTTGGACACGTCGATGAACTCGTCGGCGCGCGCGGCCTGCGACTCTCCGGGCAGCACCCGGGCCACGGCGTTCGAGATGACGATGTCGACCCCGCCGTGGCGCTGCCGGAGATCGTCGGCCAGGTGGGTGATGGCGTCGGTGTCGGTGACGTCCAGGACCCGGCCCTCGACCCGGCTGCGGGTCCCGGGCAGGTTCGCCACCTCGTGGGCCGCGTCGGTGACGCGCCGCTCGTCGCGTCCGGTGAGCAGGACCCGGTCGTCGGAGCCCAGGCGGGCGGCCAGGCCCTCGACGAGGGCGCGGCCGAGTCCTTGGTTGGCGCCCGTGACGAGGGCGATGCGCGAAACGTTCATGACTGCCACGGTAGGAACCCGCCGGGTGTGCGTCCAACGAAAGTTACGCACCGCTAGCATGCGTGATCGTCATGGACTTCACGGATGTGTCACTCACCGCGCTGCGCGTCTTCCGCACGGTCGCCGAACAGGGAACCTTCACCGCGGCCGCCGCGTCACTGGGCTACACCCAGTCCGCGGTGTCCCGCCAGATCGCCGCGATCGAACGGGCCGCGGGCGCCGAACTGCTCGAACGGCGCCGCGACGGCGTACGGCTGACCCCGGCCGGCCGGATCGTCATGCGCAGGGCGACGGTCGTACTCGACGAGATCGGCGCGACCGCGCGCGAACTGTCCGGTCTGCCGACGGAGGCCGCGACCGTCCGCCTGGGCTGGTTCCCCAGCGCGGGAGCGGTCCTGCTGCCCCGCGCCCTGGCCGCCCTGCGCCGCACCGACCCGGACCTGCACGTCGTCAGCCGGGAGGGCGGCACCCCGGCCCTCGTACGAGCCCTGCGCGCCGGCAGCCTCGACCTGGCCCTGCTGGCATCGGTGCCGCCGTTCAGGCCGCCGGACACCGAATCGCCGCCGCTGGTGCTGCGCACGCTCACCGAGCGCCCGCTGTACCTCGCGGTGCCCGCCACGCATCCACTGGCCCGCGGCGACTACGTCGACGTGGCCGACCTGCGCGGCCGGCGCTGGATCGCGAGTCCCTCCTCCGGCGAGGACAGGCTGATGGGCGTATGGCCGGGGCTGGACGAACGCCCCGAGATCGTCCACACCGCCCGCGACTGGCTGGCCAAGCTCCAACTCGTAGCGGCGGGCTTCGGCCTGACCACAGTGACAGGCTCCCTCGCCCCCGCCGCACCGCCGGGCGTACGCGTCCTGCCGGTACGCGGCGGCCCCCAGGAACAACGCCGCCTCCTGCTCGCCCGGCTTCCGCAGACGCCCACCGAGGCGGTCACCCGAGTGGGAGCGGCTCTCCGCCAGGCCGCGCTCGATGCGTATACCCCGAGCACGGAACCAGCACAGGAATGAGCCCCTCGGTCGGCGGGTGCGGTGTCCGCACGGGAGGGAGTTGGTCACTCGTTCCCCATCGACGTGGCTACGGCGTCGGAAGTTGGTCACCCGTCGCGATTGGCCTCCCCAACTCGGCCTTGCTCAACGGAGTTTGGCTCCCCAGTGCAACACCCGCTCGCCGAGGAGCACGCGCAGGGCGGGGTGGTAAGTACCCCGCTGGCGAGAGAGGTTCCCGCGCGCTGCCCCTCCGTCCGGTCGTCCTCGATGGCGACACCCCGGGCAGGTCCTCGTTGTGGCTACGGCGTTCACGCGAGGGGGAGTTGGCCGGCTGTCGGCCCGGTCCTCCTCCCCAACAAGGCGCTGCCTGGCGGACGTTGGCCCGCGACGCAACGCCCGCGCGCCGACCGGCACCGGCACGCCCTGCCGCACGCGAGGCAGTTGGTCAGCCGCCGACCCGCCCTTCTTCCCCAACACGGCGCTGCCCGCCCGACGTTGCCCCGCGCCCCAGCATCCACGTCCCCATCAGCACCGCGCAGGCCCTCACAGTCAGAAACCCCCCCGGCGAGGAACGTCCCCCGTACATCCGCAAGCCGCAGCACAAGTCCCCCGAGCGCCGCGCCGGCCGCGATACCCGCGTTGTAGGAACCGGAGTTGGCCGCGAGAGCGATGTCCGTACGTCCCGGTGTGCAGTGCAGCATCGCGTTCTGGGCGGTCATGAACACCGGTCCGAGCGCACCGCCCATCAGGGTCTGGAACACGACGGCCGCCACGGGACGGGTGCCGAGTGCGTACAGGCCGAGCATGCCCACGGGACCGCGCCGGTGACGGTCGTGCCGGCCAGGCACGCGACGCCGAACACCACCAGCAGGACGCCGACCGCGCCCGAGGAGAACCCGCTCACGTCGCCGAGGAACGTGACGATGTACGTGAATTCCGCGAACGCTCCCGTGGCGGACAGAGTCCCCGCCGCCAGTACCGTGGCGAACCTACGGGCGTCGGGACGCGTGCCGTAGGCCGCCCGCTCCTCGTCCGGACGTGAGGTCGGCAGCAGGGCGGCGATCGTCACCAGGGACACGAGACCCAGGGCCGCCGGCACGGCGATCGGTACGGGCCGGCCCTCGTGGCGGCCCAGCCAGGTGCCGGCGGGTACCCCGAGCACCAGGGCCGGCGAACCGGCGACGGACAGCGCCCCGACCACCCGCCCCCGGAC
>NZ_JBXVPZ010000393.1:0-9309 GCF_057961495.1 Streptomyces sp. P5F9
CGACCTGGCTGTCCTGCGCGGACAGCCCGGCTACGGCGGCGATGTCGGCCTTGTCGTCGATGGGCCGCGCGGTGGCGGGGTGAGTTGCAGAGCGGTGGTGGGAGTTGCCGAGCGGTGCGGGGTGGCTGTTGGCCGTTGCGCGAGGCCCTGTCGCGAAGCCCTGTCCAGCCCTCGCCGATGCGCAGTTCGGCTGTCGGCGAGGCCCTGTCCAGCCCTCACCCATGCGCGGTTCGGCTGTCGGCGAAGCCCTGGTCAGCCCTCGCCCATGCCTGGTTCGGCTTTCGGCGAAGCCCTGGTCAGCCCTCGTCCGGCTCCCCCGCGAGGGCCCGCGCCTCGGCCACGTCGCCCTCGTCGAACCCCATCCGGCCGGGCTTCCCGAAGGCCTCCGCCTGGGCGTCGATCCACCGCGTGTGCGCCTCCCACGCGGCCTGCTTGCTCATGCCGAGCGCGGCCCCGATCTGCGTCCAGGACGCACCGGCCTCGCGGGCCGCGCGGACGGTGAGCTGACGGCCGTAGGCGGCCTTGCGGGCGACGACCTCGGTCAGGGCGAGCAGTTCCAGCGTCTCGGCCTTGTCGAGCGCCTCGGCGTCGCTGCCGAAGCCGGCGAGGGACTCGCGGGTGCGGAGGTGGTCGAGGCGGGCGACGGCGGTGAGGAGGGTGTGCTCGGGTTCGATGCTCTGGGGTGTGGTCATGGGTGCAGCGTTGCGTCAGGGCTGCTTGACGTCAAGGGCGCCTGACGGCAGTTCCTTGGTGAGGAAGGTGCAGGGGTCGGCGCACTCGCGGGTGACCCCGTCGCGGTCCTCGTACGACCAGCGGTCCACGTAGTCCGTCAGGGGCCGGTAGCCGAGCCGCGCGTAGAGGTCGGCGGCCCTCGGGTTGTCGGCCGCGACGCCCAGCCCGAGGACCGTACGGCCGTGCTCCCGGGCCAGTTCCTCGGCCCGCCGGATCAGCGCGCCGCCGATGCCGCGCGAGCGTAGCTCCGGGGGCCACACGGCGAGACCGTTGAGCTCCGGACAGCCGGGCAGCGCGGCCCGCACCGCCGGGGCCGCGCAGCCGTCCCAGATGACCTCCGCGTGGCCGACGGGCCGGCCGTCCAGCCAGGCGACGAGATAGGTACCCCCTCCCGTTTCCTGCCGCGCGAACCGCCGGGCATGAGTCGAGTCGGCCCCCGGCGAGCCGATGTACTGGTCGAGCAGCGCCACGT
Organism: Streptomyces sp. P5F9; assembly: GCF_057961495.1. Lineage (NCBI taxonomy): Bacteria > Bacillati > Actinomycetota > Actinomycetes > Kitasatosporales > Streptomycetaceae > Streptomyces > Streptomyces sp. P5F9. Next base: position 1,205 of record NZ_JBXVPZ010000393.1, read on the forward strand.
CGGCGGCCCGGCACTCGGCGATCTCCATGTGCCCGACGTTAGCCCCCGGGCACGCCGACGGCCCCCGAATATCCCGGGCGCCGGGACCAACAGGGGCCGCGCAAAAGGGAGTTGGTCAGCTCCGGCCCACGTGCAACGACTTGCCTCAGGACGGTCACCGCCGCAGCACACCCACGACCCCCGCAACATCCCGGCGCCGGAACAACAGGGCCGTACGACAAGGAGTTGGCCAACTCCAGCCCACGTGCGAAGACTTGCCCCAGAGCGGTAACCGCCGCAGCACACCCACGCCCCCCCCGCAGCATCCCGACGCCGGAACAACAAGGGCCGCAGCAAAGCGAGTTGGTCAGCTCCAGCTGGCGTGCAGGGGCTTGCCCTCCGCGTAGCCGGCCGCGCTCTGGATGCCGACGATCGCGCGCTCGGCGAACTCCTCCAGGGAGCCCGCGCCGGCGTACGTGCAGGAGGAGCGGACGCCCGCGATGATCGAGTCGATCAGGTCCTCGACGCCCGGGCGGGCCGGGTCGAGGAACATGCGGGAGGTGGAGATGCCCTCCTCGAACAGCGCCTTGCGGGCGCGGTCATAGGCCGACTCGTCCGACGTGCGGTTGCGGACCGCGCGGGCCGACGCCATACCGAACGACTCCTTGTAGAGGCGGCCGTCGGCGTCCTGCTGGAGGTCACCCGGGGACTCGTACGTGCCCGCGAACCAGGAGCCGATCATCACGTTCGACGCGCCGGCCGCGAGCGCCATGGCGACATCGCGCGGGTGCCGGACCCCGCCGTCGGCCCACACGTGCTTGCCGTACTTCTTGGCCTCGGCGGCGCACTCCATGACGGCGGAGAACTGCGGCCGGCCGACGCCGGTCATCATGCGGGTGGTGCACATCGCGCCGGGCCCGACGCCGACCTTGATGATGTCGGCGCCCGCCTCGACGAGGTCCTTGACGCCCTCGGCGGCGACGATGTTGCCGGCCACGATGGGGACCTGCGGATCGAGGGCCCGCACCTGCTTGATCGCGCTGATCATCGACTCCTGGTGGCCGTGCGCCGTGTCGATGACGAGCGTGTCGACACCCGCGTCCAGCAGCTGCTTGGCCTTCTGCGCGAAGTCGCCGTTGATGCCTACGGCCGCCGCGATGCGCAGCTTGCCGTCCGCGTCGACGGCCGGCGAGTACAGCGTGGCGCGCAGGGCGCCCTTGCGGGTGAGGATGCCGGCGAGCTTGCCGTCCTGGTCGACGGCGGGCGCGTAGCGGCGGTTGGCCGCGTCCAGCTTGTTGAACGCCTCGCGCGGGTCGATGTCCGCGTCGAGCAGCAGCAGGTCCCGGGACATGACCTCGGCGAGCTGCGTGAAGCGGTCCACACCGGTGAGGTCGGCGTCGGTGACGACACCGACCGGGCGCTGGCCCTCGTCCACGACGACACCGGCGTTGTGCGCACGCTTGGGCAGCAGGGCGAGCGCGTCGGCGACGGTCTGGTGCGGGGCCAGCCGGATGGGGGTGTCCAGCACGAGGTGGCGGCTCTTCACCCAGGACACGACCTCGGTGACGACCTCGATCGGGATGTCCTGCGGGATGACGACGAGGCCACCGCGCCGGGCCAGCGTCTCGGCCATCCGGCGCCCGGCGATGGCGGTCATGTTGGCGACGACCAGCGGGATGGTGGTGCCCGTGCCGTCCGGGGAGCTGAGGTCCACGCCCTGACGCGATCCGACCGCACTGCGGCGCGGCACCATGAAGACGTCGTCGTACGTCAGGTCGTACGGGGGCTGGATGTCGTTGAGGAAACGCACGTGCTGCACATCCCAGTCGATCAGAGGTGGTCCCCGGACAGGTCAGCCAGGGGGAAGAGCACGTACTTCATTGTCCCATGTCGGGCGCGATGCCACGCCTCGGACCATCGTCCAGGCAGGTCGACGGCGCCCCTGGAGGAACACCCAAAACGAACCCGTGATTCACATGTGGGCAACCTTCGGGACACCCCGCGTATCGAACGGGCATGACTTTCCACCGCACGGTGCTCGGGACGGCGCTCGCCGCCGTGGTGCTCGCCCTCGCACCAGGATCCGCGGCCCTGGCCGCCGGCCCCTCCCCCTTGCCGACGCAGTCCTACGCCGTGATCGACGCGGACAAGCAGCTCAACGTGGGAGCGTCCGCGCAGTCGGTCCACGTGGGCTGGATGTTCTACGACGGCGGGGCGAATGTTCCCCTCCAGACGAACGAGACGCTCGTCGTCGACGCCCGGGACCTGGCCGGCATCGCGAGCGTCGCGGTCGGCGACCCGAGGTGCACGACCGCCGGGCAGGTCCTCACCTGTGTCAACAAGGACATCGCCCAGCCGCCGTACGTCGACTTCACCGTGCGGGCGGACACGGGCGTCGGCGTCGGCGCCACCGGCACGATCGAGTACACCGTCAGCGCGGACCACGGCACCGGCGCCACCGCGCAGGCGAAGGTGGTCGTCGGCGTCCCCGACCTGGTCGTCGGCAAGGTGCCGGACGTGACGCACGCCAAGATCGGCTCCCGGATCGAGCTTCCGCTGCGGCTGCGCAACACCGGCGACCTGGCCACCGACCGGCGCATCATGCTGCGCTGGGAGTCGCTGGGCGGGCTGGTCTTCGACCGGAAGTTCTCCAACTGCGCCTACGGCGACGGCGACGACCCCGTCGAACCCGGCAGCCAGGCCTCCGTCACCTGTGTCTTCACCGCCCCCGTGGCCGCGGGCGCCACCGTCGAGCTGAGCAGCCCGCTGACCGCGACGGTCGGCGAGCACGTCCTGACCGCCGTGACCGACTACTCGGCCGAGCTCCTGAAGCCCGGCGTGGACCCGGGTGGCGGCAGCTCCCCGGGCACCGGGCCCGCGCTCACCCTGGTGCCATCCTCCGGTGCGGGAGACGGTTTCGAGAGCGGTGCCACGGGCCGGGTCGACGTCTCGACCGACAGCTCCGCGGATCTCGCGGCCACCGCCGCCGTGACACGCCGCCGCACGGCCGGGGAGTGGACCCTGACCCTGAACGCCGTGAACCACGGCCCGGCCTCCGCGTACGGCGTCGGCACCAAGGCCGTCGCCCTGGTCGACGTGGTCCTGCCCAAGGGCACGGTCGCGACCGGCAACGCCTTCGAGGAGGGGGAGGACACGCCCTACGGCGAGTGCTTCCTCTGGGCCGGCGACACGAAGACGGCGCCTTTCGCGGCGGGCCACCGGCACTACGTCTGCCCCGTGCCGCGCGGTGTCGCCGCCGGGCAGAGCCAGCTGTTCGTGCTGTGGGTGAAGGCGGCCAAGGACTACACCGGCGCCAAGGGCACGGCGACCGTACTCCCCGGCCCGGCGGGCATCGCCCTCCACGACCGGAACACCGCCGACGACAGCGTGACGTTCGCCTTCGACAAGGCGGCCACCTCGCCGACGTCGAGCTCGCCCACGTCCGGCACGTCCGTCACGCCGGGAGCGTCAGGCGGTGCGCCGACCGCGACAGCCGCGCCCGGCGGCACACTCCCGCACACCGGCACGGGCCCCATGGCCCTCATCGCCACCGCGGCGGGCGGGGCCGTGGTGCTGGGCTCGGCGGCCCTGCTCGTCGCCCGCCGCAGGCGCGACTCCCGCTGACGCGGGCCACGTTCGGTACGGGAAACGCGAACCCGGATCAGTACAGGAAGCGATGCAGCGGAGCCGACTCGGTCAGCAGCATCGTGAGCCGGTGGGCGAGGCGCTGCCACGCCTCGTCCTGCCCGTAGCTGAGTCTCACGTCCTCGCCGCCGCCCGCCTCGATCGCCGCGAAGAGCGTGGCCGTGTCGGCGTCGGGGGTGAGGTCCACCAGGGACAGCACCCGCGCCAGCGCGCCGACCAGGCCGACGGCGGTCTTCTCGGGCGTCAGGACGGTGGTGCGGACGGTGGCCACGACGCCCGAGGGGTCGGGCAGGTCCGGCGGGGCCACGAGGAGCCCGGACAGCTCGCGCAGCAGCGCGTACAGCAAGTCCGTTTCCTCCGTGGGCAGTTCGACGATGCGCAGACCCTCGTGTTCCCAACGGCCGTTCGGCGTCCACACCTTGGGGCCCCGCGCCACCGCGTCGGCCAGTGCCTCCCGTACCCGCCTGAAGACGGCGAGCCCGTCCGCGAAGAGCGCGTGCCCACTCGCCCCGCCCACGGACTCGGCCAGGGGCGCCAGCAAGTGCTCTTCCACCCGGTCGCACTGCGCTTCGAGGTCCGGGTCCACGACCACGAGACGGACCGACGTGCGCTGCTCCTGTTGCTCCATACCGAACACTCTGCCAGCCGCCTCGGACAATCGGGTTAGCGCCCGGCTCCGCCCAGCGCGAGCACGACGGAGAGGTTCGGCGTGCGGTCGACCGCGTCACCGAAGACGTCGACGGCGGTCTCCCACTCGTCGGGCCGTGCCTTGGCGTACGACTGCCAGTTCCGTACGACGACCAGCAGCCCCTGCTCCACCGCGCCCTCGGGCCAGACGGTGTGGTCGCCGAGGCTGTCGGCGAGGGCGTCCCAGTTCCGGCCGAACCAGTCGGGCAGGGACAGCGCACGGGCACAGCGGTCCATCAGGCCGGTCTTGTCCGTGACCCCGTCGAGGTCCAGCGTGACCGCGAGCTCCGTCATCTCAGCACCGTCCTGAACGACTTGTAGTGATCATCGGTGTAGTAGATCTCGCCGTCCTGCCCGGTGACAATGCGCCGGGCCCCGCGATCGCGCGAGCCCGGCGTCCTGACGGTGTATTCGTGGTAGTAGCCGCGCTTTTGCTGGGGCAGCAGCTTCTCGTAGTTCCCGAAGACGACCCCGTCCTTGGCGTACGGGAAGGGTCCGCCCCTGTCGATGAGAGCGACGGTCTGCTGTGCCTCGGCGGGGAGTTGGGAAAGCTTGACCGTCGCGGTGCCGGTACCGCTGGTGGCCGTAGAAGAACAGCCGACCGGCAGCAGTACGGCCAGACAGACGAGGAGCATCCGGGAGACGAACCGCAGCAGCATGCGCCCGATGCTGCCACGGCCGTCCCCGTACGACCCGTTGTCAGGGCCCGTCGGTGTCGGTTCAGATCCCGTCGGGGTCCGTCCGGCTGAGCGCCGACTTCGGCGGCGACCCGGCCGTCATCAGATAGTCGGCCGCCGCGGTGTCCGTCACCAGGCTGGTGACAAGGCCGGACCGCAGGACCGCGTCGATCGCCGCCGCCTTCCGCTGCCCGCCCGCGATCGCGACGACCTCGGGGATACGGCGCAACTGGTCCGCCTTGACGGTGATGCACCGCTCGCCCAGGTCCCGGCCGACCCGGCGGCCCTCGGCGTCGAAGAGGTGCGCGGACGTCTCGGCGGCGACACCGAGGGACGAGTAGTGCGCCCGCTCCTCGTCGCTGAGCATGTCGTAGACCGTCGAGATGCCAGGCTCCCAGGAGCCGATGGAGACGCAGGCGACCGTGACCTTGTCGAAGTACTCGAAGGCCCGGGCGATGCCCGTCTGGTGGCGCAGCGCCTCCGCGGTGGCCGCGTCCGGCAGCAGCATCGGCGCGTAGATGGGGTGGGCGTCGCCGCCCGACACCTGCGCGGCCCGCCGTACGGCCTCGACCGAGCCGCGCTCGGCGGTCCCGGCGTCGTACACGCCCGTCAGCTGGACCACCGTGCAGGGCGGCAGCCGGTCGAGGGCGGCCGCCATGTGGATGGTGGACCGGCCCCAGGCCAGGCCGAGCACATCGCCCTCGTTGACCAGCTCGCCGAGCAGGTCGGCCGCGACCTCCCCGAGGTTCTCGGGATCGGGCGACTCCTCGCTGACCTCGGCCGGGGACTCGACCACGACGGCGTGCCTCAGGCCGTACCGGGCACGCAGCGCGTCCGAGCGCTCCGCGTCCAGTTCGGCCGGTACTCGGATCTCGATCCGTACGAGATCCCGTTCGAGAGCGGTCTCCAGGACCCGGGCCACCTTGAAGCGGCTGACGCCGAACTCCTCCGCGATCTGGATCTTGGACTTGCCCTCAAGGTAGAAGCGGCGGGCCATGGCCGCCGCCTGCACCAGCTCTGCGGGTCCCATCCGCATGGCTGACCGGCCCGCCGACATACCCGACACGGCGATCTCCTCACTGCTGTTCACACTCTGGATTCGCCGTTCATCCTCGCAGATCCGGCGCACTTGATCAGCCTTGATGGCCGCCGTTCACATACCTGCCGCTCAGTGGTCGCACGCCCAGGATGCCTTGCCGGTGGCCCCCTCCGCCTGTGTGCGCAATGCACGTACCGCCGCGGCCGGGTCGGATGCCCCGTAGACCGCCGAACCGGCGACGAACACGTCCGCGCCCGCGTCCGCGCAGCGCTCGATCGTCGAGGCCGAAACTCCTCCGTCGACCTGCAGCCACAGCTCCAGTCCGTGCTTCTTGATCAGCTCCCGGGTACGGCGGATCTTCGGCAGCATGATGTCGAGGAACGGCTGGCCACCGAAACCCGGCTCCACGGTCATGATCAGCAGCATGTCGAGTTCGGGGAGCAGATCCTCGTACGGCTCGATCGGCGTCGCGGGCTTCAGCGCCATGGACGCGCGCGCTCCCTTGGCCCGAATCTCACGGGCGAGCCGCACCGGCGCACCGGCCGCCTCGACGTGGAAGGTGACGGAGGAGGCACCCGCCTCGACGTACTGCGGCGCCCAGCGATCGGCGTCCTCGATCATCAGATGGCAGTCCAGCGGGGTGTCCGTCGCCCGGGCCAGCGACTCTACGACCGGCACGCCGAGCGTGAGGTTCGGGACGAAGTGGTTGTCCATGACGTCCACGTGGAGCCAGTCGGCTCCCTCTACCGCCTTCGCCTCTTCGGCCAGGCGGGCGAAGTCGGCGGACAGGATGCTGGGGTTGATCTGCACGGCCATGCCCCAAGCCTGCCATGCCCTCCGGGGGTTGGCCGCATCGGTCCGTCGTGGATGCGGTGCCATTTCGGGTGCCGGTCGTGTGTGGCTGGGCGCGCCCCGCGGCGGAGCCGCAAATCGATCCTGCCCCGCGCCCCTTACCGGCGCTGTATCGGACGGGGTGGAAACCGTGCCGTTCCGGTCAGTGGACCACGGCGTGACCCGGCCTCCGCAGTGCGGGGGCAGGCGGGGCGGCCGGCGTTGTCCGGTCGGCTGTTCCTGCATCCTGTCTCCAGGCTCGCCGCCGAGGCGCTCACCGGGGTCGCGCCGGCCGGTCTGGACCGCGTGCACTTCTCCGGCTCGGGGACAGAGGCCGTCGAGGCCGCCGTGAAGCTCGCCCGCCTCTTCGACGTGGCCAGGAACGCGGACGGGCATCTCCCTGGCGGTGGAGGAGGACGAGCTGGTACAGGTCCCGTCGTTCATCGCCCAGGGCCGGCGGGAGCTGCCGGTCCGGCTGGCCCCCGGCGCTCCCTCCGCCTGACCCGGGGTGCGAGAATCCTGCACTTCACCGGCCTTCACCGGCGGGCAGGGCACCTCAGCGCAGAGGGAGATGGCATGGGCGTGGGACAGCCGTTCGGCTCCTACCAGAACGAGATCTATCTGAACGGGCTCGGCGGCATCGTGCCGTCCTACCCCATGGCCTTCGCGGAGCTGGAGGACCGGGCGAGCTCCGCGCTGCCGCCCTCCGTGTGGTCGTACGTCGCGGGCGGCGCCGGCGACGAACGCACCCAGCGCGCCAACGTCACCGCCTTCGACCACTGGGGCCTGGTCCCCCGCATGTTCGTCGGCGCGGCCGAACGCGACCTGTCCGTCGACCTGTTCGGGATGCGCCTGCCCTCCCCCGTCTTCATGGCACCGATCGGCGTCATCGGCCTGTGCGCCCAGGACGGCCACGGCGACCTGGCGACCGCGAGGGCCGCCGCACGCACCGGAGTTCCGATGGTCGCCTCGACGCTGACGGTCGACCCGCTGGAGGAGGTAGCCGGCGAGTTCGGAGACACTCCGGGCCTCTTCCAGCTCTACACCCCGACCGACAAGGACCTCGCCGCAAGCCTCGTCCACCGCGCCGAACAAGCGGGCTACAAGGGCATCGTCGTCACCCTGGACACCTGGGTCACCGGCTGGCGCCCCCGCGACCTGTCCACCGCCAACTTCCCCCAGCTGCGCGGCCATTGCCTCGCCAGCTACACGAGCGACCCGGTCTTCCGCGCCCGCCTCCCCCGCAC
>NZ_JBXVPZ010000394.1:0-9246 GCF_057961495.1 Streptomyces sp. P5F9
CACCTTCCCCGGCCCCTTCGCCGTACCCCTCGTACCTCTCGAAACCCTCCTCCCACGCGTCGCTCACGCCCCACCCCTCGCTCCCGGCGGTGCGCCGGCGTCGTGGGCGGTGGAGAGGAGCTGGAGGCCCAGGCGGAGGCGGCGGCGGGCCTCGTCCTCGGTGACGCCGAGGTCGACGGCGGTCTGGCGGTAGTCACGGCGCTGGAAGTAGGCCAGCTCCAGGGCGGCCCGGAGCGGGGCGGGCATGGACGTGACGATGTAGTCGGCGCGGGCGGCGACGGAGGCGCGGCGGACCTTGCGCTCCAGCTCCTCCGTGGAGCCCTCGCCGCTGTGGGCGAGGGCGACGGTCTCGGTGGCGCGCAGGCGCTGCACGGCGAGGCGGTGGGTCAGCGCGGCCACCCAGGAACGCAGCGGGCCCTGCTTGGGGTCGTAGGCGTCGGGGTGCTCCCAGACCTGGGCGAAGACCTCGCGGGTGATGCCGTCGGCGGCGCGCTCGTCGCCCAGGACACGGTGGGCGAGGGAGTGCACGAGGGAGGCGAAGCGGTCGTACAGCTCACCGAGGGCCGCCGCCTCGCCGCGGGCCAGCCGCTGCTGCATCTTGCGGTCCCAACGGGGCGGTGCGTCATTCGTCGCCATGCGGCCCCCTCACCGTGTCCGTGCCCAAGTCAAGCGTGCGCTGACCGCCTCTTCGAATGTAGTGGGCACGTCTGACAACGCACCCCCCATTCTGCAATTGCACGCCCCCGAAGGGCCGCGAGTGGTAACGGATCTGCGCCTACCCTCACCCACATCTGATCGAACAGGATCGAAGGCGACTAAAACAAGCCTCTTCCGACCGGTTTCCGTTTCTGCCGCCGTGTTTCAGGGAACGGCCGCTGGGCAGCCGCGCTGCAAGGAAGCGTAGGTACGGCTTCCGTTTCCGGACGGTCTCCGGGAGTTCCGGCTAGCGAAAGGCTCGATGGTGGCCTTCAAAGTGAACGACGGCGAGCGCGGCGGCTGGTCCGTACTCCTCGTGTCCGGCGAACTGGACCTGGTGACCTCGCCGGTGCTGCGCCAGCGGGTGCACGACGTGGTGGCCGAGGGGCGGCACAGCCTGGTCCTCGACCTCTCCGAGGTGCTGTTCTGCGACTCCAGCGGCGTCGGCGTGCTCATCGCCTCCCGCCGCCTCATCCGGTCCTGCCAGGGCCGTCTGCGCGTGGTGCTGCCCGCGCAGGGGGCGGTCGACGGCTCGCACGTCAACCGGGTCCTCGGCGCTCTCGGGGTGCGCCGCCTCTTCGACGTCTACCCCGATGTGATGATCGCCACAGAGGACGAGCCCGAGGACGAAGCGGACCCCCTCACGGCGTGAGACGAGGCGGACCCTCTCTCGGCGTGACGCGTCGGTTTCCGGGGTGACGTCGTTGTTTCGGAATTTCCCCGGTCTTGGTACAAGCGTCGTTTTCGGCTCCCGGACCCGCCCCGGCGTCGTACGCTCCAGCCAAGCGCACCCCACATGAGTAAGGCGGCCCGAAAGACATGGTCAGCACCGAGTACGAGCGACGGATCGCGGCCCGTTTCGCCACCTTCGACCAGGACGGCAACGGGTTCATCGACCGGGAGGACTTCAACTCGGCGGCCAAGGCGCTGCTCGCGGAGTTCGGTACGGCGGCCCGCTCCGACAAGGGCCAGGCCCTGTACATCGGCGCGGAGGCGTTCTGGCAGGGCATGGCGGGCATCGCGGACCGGGACGGCGATCAGCGTGTCAGCCGCGAGGAGTTCGTCAACGGCGCGGTCAAGCGGCTGCGCGACAACCCGGAGCGCTTCGCCGAGATCGGCCGCCCCTTCCTGCACGCGGCCCTCGACGTCGCCGACCCGGACGGCGACGGCTCGGCCACCATCGCGGACACCGTGCGCGTCCTCAAGGCCCTCGGCGTGCCCGACGACATCGCCGCGATGGCCGCCGACGCCCTCGACACGGACAGCGACGGCAAGGTCGGCGAGGCGGAGATCGTCTCCTCCTTCGCCCGCTACTTCACCGTCCCCGAATAGCGCTCCCGCAGCTTGTACTTGAGCACCTTGCGCAAGGCGTCGTTGCGCGGAAGGGCGTCCACGATCTCCAGTTGCTCCGGCAGCTTGTGCACGGACAGCCCTTCCGCGCGCAGATAGTCCGTGACGGCGGACAGACTCAACTCCCCGGCCCCCGCCGCCTGTTCGACCACCGCACACACCCGCTCCCCACGCTCGGCGTCCGGCAGCCCTACGACGGCCACGTCCCCGACGTCCGGATGTGCGGCCAGCAGATCCTCGATCTCCTTCGCCGAGATGTTCTCCCCCTTGCGGATGATCACGTCCTTCAGCCGCCCGGTGAGAATCAGATGCCCGGTCGCGGTGACTTCCCCCAGGTCCCCGGTGCGCAGAAACCCGTCCGCGTCGAACGCCTCGGCCGTCTGCGCCGGGTCCAAGTACCCCTGACACACGGCCTCCCCGCGCAACCGCACCTCCCCGCCTTCCGCGATCCGTATCTCCATCCCCTCCGGCGGCCGGCCCTCGGTCGTCGCCAGATTCTCCGCGGTGTCGTCGGGCGCCCCCATCGTGATCATCGGCACCTCGGTCATGCCGTATCCGTGGGTGAGCTGGACCCCCATCTCGCGTACGACGGAGTGGTAGACCTCCGGCGGCTTGGGAGCGCCGCCGCCCGCGAGCAGCCGTAGCGAGGGGATGACCTTGGTCCCCGGCTGCTTGCGCTGCTCGGCAAGGAACATGGAATAGAAGGCAGTTGAGCCGCCCGCCACCGTCACGCCGTGCTTGCGGTACCCCTCCAGCGCGTCCGGCAGCGCGAACTGCTCGAACATCACCGCCGGGAAGCCGTACAGCAGCAGCATCACCGTGTAGTCGGGCCCGGCGATGTGCGCGTACGGGAAGGCCATCGAGCCCACGTCGTCCGCCGTGAGACGGAGCGCGTGCGCCAGGCACGAGCCGCCCGCGATCAGCGAACGGTCCGTGTGCAGCACGCCCTTGGGGTCGGAGGTGGTGCCGGAGGTCCAGTAGATCCAGCGGACGGAGGTGCCGTCGGCGGGCGGGGGCGGCAGCAAGGCCGGGTCCCCGTCGGGGAGTTGGGCGCTGTCGTACGCCTCGAAGATCCCTCTCGCACCGAGCCGGCGCGCCATCTCCCCGTAGTCGAAGCCGCGCCAGACGCCCGGCACGGCGAAGTACTCCGCCTTCGACTCCCGTAGTGCGAAGCCGACTTCGCGGTCGCGGTAGAAGGGGATCACCGGTGTCTGTACGGCGCCCAGGCGGGCCAGCGCGAAGGAGAGCAGGGCCGTCTCGATGCGGGTGGGCAGCTGCCAGGCGACGACCGTGCCGGGGCGGACACCCATGCCGTACAGGCCCGCCGCCACGCGCTCCGACCGGTCGCGCAACTCCCCGAAGGTCAGAGTCCGGTCGTCCTGGAGGAGGACCGGGCGGCCGGGGGTCAGGTCGGCGCGGCGGGCGACCAGTTCCCACAGGGTGCGGGAGGAACTCAGGGAGTGCGGCGTCTCGTTCATGGTCCCCCTCCTTGGCTGACGACTCGTCAGGTGACATGCTATCTGACGGGTCATCAGATAAGTACCGTCCCGGCGGAGGGGAACCCATGGCCACCGAACTGCCCCGCATCATCAGCGTCGACGACCACGTGATCGAACCCGCGCACCTCTTCGAGACCTGGCTGCCGAAGAAGTACCGCGACCGCGGCCCCCGGCCGCTCACCGCCGGAATCGGCGAACTCGCCTACGTCGCGGGCAAATACCAGATCACGATGGACCCGGACGGCCCGCCCACCGACTGGTGGATCTACGAGGACCTCAAGTTCCCGTACAAGCGCAACATCGCCGCCGTCGGCTTCGACCGCGACGAGATGACCCTGGAGGGCATCACCCGCGAGCAGATGCGCCCGGGCTGCTGGGACCCGGCCGAGCGGCTCAAGGACATGGACCTCAACCATGTCGAGGGCTCGCTCTGCTTCCCGACCTTCCCGCGCTTCTGCGGCCAGACCTTCGCCGAGGCGCACGACAAGGAGGTCGCCCTCGCCTGCGTCCGCGCCTACAACGACTGGATGGTCGAGGAGTGGTGCGGCGACAGCGGCGGCCGGCTCATCCCGCTGTGCCTGATCCCTTTGTGGGACGTGGAGTTGGCCGTGGAGGAGATCCGCCGGAACGCGGCCCGCGGGGTGCGTGCGATGACCTTCTCCGAGATCCCCACCTACCTCGGGCTGCCGTCCATCCACTCCGGCTACTGGGACCCGTTCTTCGCCGTCTGCCAGGAGACGGGGACGGTCGTGAACATGCACATCGGCAGCAGCTCCCAGATGCCCGCCGCCTCCCCGGACGCGCCCCCCGCCGTACAGGCCTCGCTGTCCTTCAACAACGCGATGGCCTCCATGATGGACTTCCTCTTCAGCGGGGTCCTGGTGAAGTTCCCGACCCTCAAACTCGCCTACTCCGAAGGGCAGATGGGCTGGATCCCGTACGCCCTGGAACGCGCCGACGACGTGTGGGAGGAGCACCGCGCGTGGGGCGGGGTGCGCGACCTGATCCCCGAGCCGCCGTCGACGTACTACTACCGGCAGATGTTCTGCTGCTTCTTCCGCGACAAGCACGGGGTCGCTTCGCTGGATGTGGTGGGCCGGGACAACGCCACGTTCGAGACCGACTACCCGCACGTCGACTCGACCTTCCCGCACACCAAGGAGGTCGCCCTCGACCATGTGAAGGGCCTCGACGACGAGACGGTCTACAAGCTGATGCGGGGCAACGCGATCCGCATGCTGGGCCTGGACCTCGACCGGTAATGGACCTCTCGTACACGGCCGAGGAGGAGGAGTTCGGCGCGCGCCTGCGGGAGTGGCTGGCCAAGGTGCTCCCGACGCTCCCGGCGAAACCGTCCCCGGACGACTGGCCCGGCCGTCGCGCCTACGACCTCGGCTGGCAGCGGATGTTGTACGACGCCGGGTACGGCCATGTGCACTGGGACGCGTCCCCGACGACCCGGCTGATCTTCCTGGAGGAGACGGAAAAGGCGGGCGCGCCCTACGTAGGGGCCAATTTCGTCGGGCTGTTGCACGCGGGGCCGACGATCGCCGCGGAGGGCACGGCCGAGCAGCGGGAGCGGTGGCTGCCGCCGGTGCTGCGCGGCGACGAGGTGTGGTGCCAGGGCTTCAGCGAGCCGGACGCCGGGTCCGACCTCGCGGCGTTGCGCACGCGCGCGTGGCGGGACGGCGACGACTACGTAGTGACCGGTTCCAAGATCTGGACCTCGCACGCCGAAGTCGCCGACTGGTGCGAGCTGTTGGTCCGGACGGATCCTGCGGCGCCGAAGCACCGGGGGATCAGTTGGCTCGCGATGCCGATGTCCGCGGCGGGGATCACCGTACGGCCGTTGCGGACGCTGGCCGGGTCTGCGGAGTTCGCCGAGGTGTTTCTTGACGAGGTGCGGGTGCCTGTCGGCAACCGGGTGGGGGACGAGAACGACGGGTGGCGCGTGACCATGGTGACCCTTTCCTTCGAGCGCGGTACGGCCTTTGTGGGGGAGGTCGTCGCCTGTCGGCGGGTGTTGGGGGAGCTGGCGGTGGAGGCTCGGCGGAACGGGCGTTGGGATGATCCGGTGCTCAGGCGTCAACTGGGGCGGTTGAACGCGGAGTTCCGGGCGTTGTGGCGGCTTACTCAGTGGAATGTGAGTGAGGCGGAAGCCTCCGGCGGCGTACCGGGTGTGGGGGGCTCGGTCTTCAAACTCCGCTACTCGCACGCCCGTCAGGAGCTGTATGACGCGGCGGCGGACGTCCTTGGGCCCGACTCCCTTGATCTGGAACGGGCTTGGGTGCTGGATCGGTTGTCCTCGCTGTCGTACACGATCGCGGCCGGTACGTCGCAGATTCAGCAGAACATCGTGGCTGAGCGGATTCTTGGGTTGCCGAAGGGGCGCTGACGTGCGGTTTCAACTGACCGGGGAGCAGAAGGCGTTGCGGGCTGCTGTGCGGGGTGTGGTCGGTCGTTCGTCGGCTGCGGGTTCGTCGTGGCTGGTCGCGCAGTTCCCCGCGCCCCTAAAAGCTCCTCGGCTGGACCGGGGTTTGTGGCGGGCCCTCGGTGACCTGGGGCTGTTCTCGCTGAGGTTGGCCGAAGTGGACGGAGGGGCCGGACTCGGGCTTCCCGAGGCCGTGTTGGTGTTCGAGGAGCTTGGGTGGGGGTTGGTTCCTGGGCCCTTGGTGGCTACGCATCTCGCTGCCGGGGTGGTGCCGGGGGCAGACAGTGGGGAGACCGTGGTCGCCGCTGTCGACGGGAGCCTCGTGGAGTGGCTGGACGAGGCCGATGTCGTGCTACCGGGGGCCGAGGGGGCCGTACCGCTGCGGTCGGTGGATCCGTTGACGCCGTTGCATCGGGTGCCGGCTCCGGCGCGTACCGAGCCTGTCGCTGTTCTTCTCACCGCCGCCGAGCAGCTCGGTACCGCCGCGCGGGTGTGCGGGCTTGCGGTGCAACACGCCCGGACGCGGGAGCAGTTCGGGCAGGCGATCGGGGGGTTTCAGGCCGTCAAGCATTTGTGCGCGCAGTCGTTGGTGCGGGTGGAGGTGGCGCGGGCCGCGGTGTACGCGGCGGCTGTGACCGGGGATGCGGTGGACATCGCGGCGGCTCGGTTGGTCGCCGATGAAGCGGCTGTGCGGGGGGCGCGGGACTGTCTGCAGGTGCATGGCGGGATGGGCTTCACCTGGGAGTCCGAGGTTCATCTGCACCTGAAACGGGCGTGGGTGCGCGCTCGGCGTGGTGGTGGGGGCACGGAGAGTGAGGAGCTGCTCGCGGCGGATCTGGTGGCTTGAGCGGGCTAACGGGGTGTCTGCCTGCGGGGACCGGGACGGGGTCGACAACGGTGTCGCGGATCGTGGCACGGCGGAATCACGGAGCGTTGATATCGGGTTGTGTCCTACGCGTGACTTGTCACGGCCTGGAGTCGTCTGTGGGCTCCGGTACCTTGTGTGGGATGCGAGTGGTTCAAGGTACGAGCCATGCCGGAGTTGCCTGTGAGGCGGCCCCGCAGCGGGCGGTGCGCGCCGCCGCTCGCACGGCAGAACGGGCTTTCGCCCCTGCCTGTTCGACTCCCCGCGACGAGCGTCGCACAGTATCCCGCACTCGTACTCCTTCGCGCTGGAATATGCCCGAAGCGCTTGTTGGGGTGACTGAACGTCAATCATGCTGTCTCGCAAGGGATTCACGTTCCGTGACCCTTGTGCTGGCCGTTGTTCTGGTCATGCAGGAAATGGCTACGATCGTGGCCCTCGTGAGGCGCGAGGCTAAGTGTCCGCCGGTTCGGATGGTGTGAGCGGTGCAGGTGCTTCAAGTGCAGCTGGAGATCCGGCCCGACCCCGCTGAGGTGGGGCGAGCCCGACGGTGGGCGCGCTCCCGGCTCGCGGGGTCCGGGATAGAGGCCGACGAACCGCTCGCGGAGACGCTGATCCTGCTCGTCTCCGAGCTGGTCACCAACGCCGTGGTGCACACCGGCTGTCCG
Source organism: Streptomyces sp. P5F9 (assembly GCF_057961495.1). Taxonomy (NCBI): domain Bacteria; kingdom Bacillati; phylum Actinomycetota; class Actinomycetes; order Kitasatosporales; family Streptomycetaceae; genus Streptomyces; species Streptomyces sp. P5F9. The sequence goes on from NZ_JBXVPZ010000394.1 coordinate 7,510, forward strand.
GCCGTGCTGCGGCTCTCCCTGCCGGACGTGGCGACCGAGTCGGCCACCGTGCGCCTGGAGGTCGCCGACACCAGCTGCAAGGCGCCCGTGCCGCGCTGCGCGGACGGCGACGAGACCGGCGGTCGCGGCCTGGCCCTCGTGGACGGCCTCGCCGACCGCTGGGGCTGGAGCGCCGAGGGCACCGGCAAGCGCATCTGGTGCGAGATCGACCGGGACAGCGAACCCCGGGAGCTCGCGTGCGGGGGCGGTGTCGCGGCGTACGAGGGTTTCGAGTTCGAGGGCTTCGCGTACGAGGCCGTGTAGGGCCGTGTAGGTGCTGCCTGCAAGTGCCGGGCGGAGATGCGCCGGGCTGTGCTTCCGTGCGCGCCCTGTGACAAATGGCTCTTACAGAACAAATCCCCGGATGGGCGTTGACGCGAAGTGACCATCTGGTCACGCTTGTGGGCAGCGATTCGCCGCGAGGGGACGGCGAGGGCTTCGGTGACGGGAGCCCTCGGCGAGTGTGGGTCGTGTTCGGCGTGGGCCCCCTCGGGGTGGGGGGTCAGGACGGGGCGCCGGAGTCGGATGGCGGCACGCGGTGCCGTGCTCGGGGCGGGCAGCAGCGCGCCGCCATCCGACCGTAAGTCCGGCCCTCGTCAAAACCGGACTGTCCTAGAGGATGGCGACAGGGGCCACCGGGGTTCCCGTCGCGCCCACGAAAGGTTCGGGCATCGCCGACAGGAAGAACGTGTGGCGGTTCTCTTGTCCACAGGCTGTGGACAACTCTTCGAGATTCCAGTTCTGGCCCTGGAGCATGCCCATCTCGACCAGATCGAGCGCGTGTACCGGCAGCCACAAGTCGTCTATTTCCGGCGGAAATATCTCAAAGGTGAGGGTGTCGTTGGCGACCGCCGCGACATCCCGCGCGTGGAACCACTCCGGCGTACGGACCGACAGCCCGGGTGACGGATAGCCGTACCCCTGCTTGTCACCGGCCAGATACACCTGCACCTGCCCGGTCCGTACGAGCACGATGTCGCCCGCGCGGACGTGTGTGCCGGCGAACTCCTCGGCGGCTTCGAGGTCTTCCAGCGTGACGGCGTGCCCGCCCTCCAGCCGGTCGACGCCACGCGCGCGTGCCACGTCGAGCAGGATGCCGCGCGAGACGATGTGCCGGGCCTTGTCGATCCCGCTGAACTCGGCGCCGCCGTGCGGGGTCACGGTGCCGGCCGGGCGGCCGTTGTAGAGCTTCCCGGAGTGCGAGACGTGGGTCAGCGCGTCCCAGTGGGTGCCGGCCTGGAGTCCCATCGTCACGGCGTCGTCGCTGCACGCGACCGTTCCCGGGCCGAAGAGTTCCTGGTTGATCTGCACCATCGCGTGCAGGGGGTTGATCCGGCCGGGGATCAACCCCGTCTGGACGCCGTCCTGTTGGAGGGGGAGCGCGAGGGGGATGCGGCGGCCGGTCCGGATCTCGGCGGCGGCTTCTCGGATCACGTCGTCGGTGATCAGGTTCAGCGTGCCGATCTCGTCGTCCGAGCCCCAACGGCCCCAGTTGTTCACGCGCTTGGCGATGTCGTGGAACTCCGGACCAAGTGACGGCGGTGACGTCGACGGTGACATCGGGGCCTCCCCAGGGCTTGTCTCCAGGTATCTGACGGGTCGTAGAATCTGAGTCGAATCTAACGGACCGTCAGAAACCGCGGGAGGGGCCGGACATGGCGAACTTCTTGGCTGGCAAGGTCATCGCTGTCACGGGGG
>NZ_JBXVPZ010000395.1:0-9229 GCF_057961495.1 Streptomyces sp. P5F9
CCCCGGCCCGGTCGTGCCCGGAACCGGCACCCTCCTCGCCCTCCCGCAGCGTCACCGTGCCGTCCCAGGAGGTGTCGTGGAACACCAGATGCGTGGCCGCGTCGGCGACCACCAGCTGCACCGGCATGGTGATGTACAGCGGATCGTCACCCGGCGCGAAGGCATGCCCGGGGTCGGTGTTCCACAGTCGATACGTCCCGTCGCGCAGCCGGGGGCCCGACGCGCGCCCGCCGAGCCCGAAGAACCGGGCGTCCGCCGCCACCTCCGAGCGCTGCATCCAGCGTGCCGTGCCCCCGCCCACAGGCTCCCACCAGCGCGGCGGCAGATCACGGCGCAGCGTCACACCTCCGGGCGTACGCACCTCGACCGCGCCGTGCCGCGACACCGCCACCGTCACCCGCTCCGCCACGACCCGCCAGCCGCCGTCCTTGTCCGGCTCCAGGACGGCCCGGGGATCCGGCTCCGGGCAGCGCCCGCCGAGCGCGTACGACGGCTCCGGACCGGCCCCGTCCCAGCCCCAGAAGACGGCCCCGTTCGCGGCGACGGTGATGCGCAGCTCGGAGCGGCTGAACCGGATGACCCCGCCACCGGGCCCCGGCTCCGCCTCACGCACCGGCCCGGGTACCCGAGCCCGCTCAGCGCCCCGCGACGGCAGCCCGGTGGCGTCGGCACGCCGCCTGCGCCATGCCGCCCGTACGGTACGCAACCCCTGCGCCGCCCCCGTCGAACCGACCACCTTCACCGAACGCACCAGGTCACGACCGTCCATGCTGCTCACCCTGCCATTACAGGCCCCAGACAACCGTGTCGTTCAACTGCCGTTCACCCGTGCTGGGACCACATCTTCACGACACGGACTATGTGGAGCCCGCCCTGGTGCAGAAGTCGATCACATGGCATCGTCCGTGTCAGCCGCGTCACGCGCACATCCCCGCACGTGCGCGACCGACGCACACGACGCGCACAGTCCCGGGAGCCGCCCCATGTCGACCGCGAACCCCCTGCCGCTCTGGCAGCCAGATCCGGAACGCATCGCCCAGGCACAGGTCACCAGGTTCCAGTCCTGGGCGGCCGAGCACCACGGAGCCCCCGCCGAGGGCGGCTACGCGGCACTGCACCGCTGGTCCGTCGGCGAACTGGACACGTTCTGGCAGGCCGTCACCGAGTGGTTCGACGTCCGCTTCTCGACCCCCTACGCGCGCGTGCTCGGCGACCGCTCGATGCCCGGTGCGCACTGGTTCCCCGGAGCGACCCTCAACTACGCCGAGCACGCCCTGCGCGCCTCGGCGACCCGCGCCCACGAACCGGCCCTCCTGTACGTCGACGAGACCCACGAGCCGAGCCCGGTCACCTGGTCGCAGCTGCGCCGCCAGGTCGGCTCCCTGGCCGCCGAACTGCGCACCCTCGGTGTACGCCCCGGAGACCGCGTCAGCGGCTACCTCCCGAACATCCCGCAGGCCGTCGTCGCCCTGCTCGCCACAGCGGCCGTGGGCGGCGTCTGGACGTCCTGCGCCCCCGACTTCGGCGCCCGCAGCGTCCTCGACCGCTTCCAACAGGTCGAACCGGTCGTCCTGTTCACCGTCGACGGCTACCGCTACGGCGGCAAGGAGCACGACCGCCGCGACACGGTCGCCGAACTCCGCCGCGAACTGCCCACCCTGCGCGCCGTGGTCCACATCCCCCTCCTGGGAACCGATGCCCCCGAGGGCGCCCTGGAGTGGTCCTCCCTGACCTCGGCCGACGTGGAGCCCGTCTTCGAAGAGGTCCCCTTCGAGCACCCCCTGTGGGTGCTCTACTCCTCCGGCACGACCGGCCTCCCCAAGGCCATCGTCCAGTCCCAGGGCGGCATCCTCGTCGAACACCTCAAACAACTCGGCCTGCACTGCGACCTGGGCCCCGAGGACCGCTTCTTCTGGTACACGTCCACCGGCTGGATGATGTGGAACTTCCTCGTCTCCGGCCTCCTGACCGGCACGACGATCGTCCTCTACGACGGCAGCCCCGGGTACCCCGACATCGGCGCCCAGTGGCACGTCGCCGAACGCACCGGGGCGACCCTCTACGGCACCTCGGCCGCGTATGTCATGGCCTGCCGCAAGGCAGACGTGCACCCGTCCCGCGACTTCGACCTCTCCAAGGTGAAGTGCGTCGCCACCACCGGATCACCCCTGCCGCCCGACGGGTTCCGCTGGCTGCACGACGAGGTCCGCGACGACCTGTGGATCGCCTCGGTCAGCGGCGGCACGGACGTCTGCTCCTGCTTCGCAGGAGCCGTACCGACCCTCCCCGTGTACGTCGGCGAACTCCAGGCTCCGGGCCTCGGCACCGATCTCCAGTCCTGGGACCCGAACGGCGAACCCGTGATCGACGAGGTCGGCGAACTCGTGGTCACCAACCCCATGCCGTCCATGCCGATCTACTTCTGGAACGACCCGGACGGCACCCGCTACCACGACAGCTACTTCGACACGTACCCCGGAGTCTGGCGCCACGGCGACTGGATCACCGTCACCTCCCGAGGCTCCGTCGTCATCCACGGCCGCTCCGACTCCACGCTCAACAGGCAAGGCGTGCGCATGGGTTCGGCCGACATCTACGAAGCGGTCGAACGACTCCCGGAGATCAGGGAATCCCTCGTCATCGGCATCGAACAGCCCGACGGCGGCTACTGGATGCCCCTCTTCGTCCACCTCGCCCCCGGAGCCGTCCTCGACGACGCCCTCCTGGGCCGCATCAAGCAGACGATCCGCGAGCAGCTCTCCCCGCGCCACGTACCCGACGAGGTCATCGAGGTGCCCGGCGTCCCGCACACCCTCACCGGGAAGCGCATCGAGGTACCCGTCAAACGACTCCTCCAGGGAACCCCGTTGGAGAAGGCGGTCAACCCGGGCTCCATCGACAACCTCGACCTGCTGAGCTTCTACGAGGACCTCGCCCGCAAACGCGCCTGATCGCCCTCCCGTAGAGGACGATCACCCTCCATAGGTGGCCTCGGACGCGCCCTCGCCGAGTACAGCGGCGAAGTCCGAGGCCAGCCGCACCGCGGCGGCCGGTTCGAGCTCGGCGACGGAGATCCGTACGCCCGGCTCGGACGACAGCCGGAAGCGTGCCCCCGCGGCGACCCACCAGCTGTACGACCGCAGCCCGTTGACCACGGCGGACTCATCACGCACGGGCACCCAGAGGTTCATGCCGCTCGCCCCGTGCGCGTCGATTCCCCGCCCGCTCAGCTCCTTGCGGAGGGTCTCCCGGCGCAGCACATAAGCCTCCTGCGCACGCGTGACCAACGCGCGCGTGCCGTCGTCCGTCATCAGCCCGTGGACGGTCTCCTGGAGGAGATGACTGACCCAGCCGGACGTCAGCAGCAACCGTCCGTCGTGCCGTGCCAGCGTGATCGGATCACAGGCGGCCGCGGCCCACCGCAGGTCGGTGCCGAGGAACTTGCTCACCGTCCGCACATGCACCCAACGCGACAGCCCACCCGAGGCCAGCGACCACAGGGGAGCGGCCGCCACGGAGGACGCGTGATCGTTCTCCACGACCAGCACCTCCGGCTCGTCCCTGAGTACTTCGACAAGTGCGTCCCGGCGCGCGGCCGAGAAGCAGCCCCCGTACGGATTCTGCGCCCGGGGACTGCACACTACGGCGCGCACACCCGCCCGCAGCGCCGCGCGCAGGGCATCGGGACGGATGCCCTCGTCATCCACGGCGACAGGCACCATCCGCAGCCCCAACGCCGTGACCAGATCCAGCAGATGGTGATAACCGGGGTCCTCCATGGCCACGGCGTCCCCGGACCGCAACTCCACGGACAGCAGCCGCCCGATCAGATCCAGCGCCCCGTGCGCGAAGGTCACGTGCTCCACGGGCATACCGTCGGGCCGAAGCCAGTCCCGTACGGCCTCCTCCAACCGCGCCAGCCGCGGTGTCGACCGGTGGGACCGCGCACCGGGGGAGAGCTGCGAAGGCGGCACCAGGGCCGGCAGGAACGCCGGATCGGGGTGCCCACCGGCCAAGTCCCGCAAGCCTTCCGGGACCCGGGGCGGTCGCCGTGACGCCACCGCCGGAGCCTGCGCCACCACCGTCCCGCCCCGTCCGCGCGTGACGACGATGCCCCGCTGCCGCAACTCCTTGTACGCCGTGGCGACGGTTCCCGGACTCACCCCGAGCCCGTCCGCGAGCCGCCGCACCGGAGGCAGCGCGGCACCCGGCCCCAAAGCCCCCTCGGCCACACGCCGTTCGACGGACGCGGCAATCCCCTTGGCCGTCGTACCACTGATCCCATATTGTATTGCCACGTCGATCACTATGTATCAATACATAATTCAACGCAAGGTGGAGTGGTGGGCAGGACGAGTCGCGCAGCCGTACGGCCGAAACGCATACCCGGAGGACGCGACGGCCGCAGAATGCTCGTGATCGCCCTCGTCGACCGCACCGGCAGCGGCCTGTGGGCCTCCGTGTCCGTCCTGTACTTCACCTACGTCTCGCATCTCTCCGTGGCCCAGGTGGGCACCCTCGCCGCGATCGCCGGGGCCATCGGCATCGCCGGCGCACCCCTGGGAGGGCGCCTGGCCGACCGGTTCCCGCTCACCCGCGTCCTCGTCACCCTCCAACTCCTGCGCGCCCTGGCCTCGTTCGCCCTGCTCACCACGGACAACTACGTCCTGCTGATCGTCTTCTCGGCCGCCGGCGGCTTCGGGGACCGCGCCGCCAACGTGCTCACCAAGCTCTACGCCACCCGCGTCGCAGGCCCGGACCGCATCCGCTACCAGGCCATCAGCCGAACCGCGGCCAACGCGGGCTGGGCCCTGGGCGGTCTCACCGCCGCGGCCGCCCTCGCCCTCGGCGCAACCGCCGCCTACCACTGGCTCCTCCTCGGCGACGCCCTCTCCTTCGTCGCCGTCGCGGCCCTCACTCTGGGCTGCGGCGAACCCCCGTCACCGCAGCGCACCGTAGCGATGTCGAAGGACGCCCCACCAGCGAGCAGGCCTCCGAACCCCTGGCGCGACCGCACCTACCTCGCGTACGTCGCGACCGAGACCGTCCTCTTCCTCGACGACGCCGTCTTCAAGGTCGGCCTGCCGCTCTGGATCGCCCACGCCAGCGACGCACCGCACGGACTGGCACCCCTGCTGATGGTCCTCAACAACGTGATGGTGGTGGCGCTCATCGTCCCCCTGGCCCGCTTGGCCACCTCGACAGCGGCCACCCGCAACCTGCTGATACCGCTCTCCGTCGCCTTCGCCCTGGGCGGCGCCACCCTGGCGCTCTCGGCCACCGGCGGAGCCGACACGGCGATCGTGCTTCTCACCGCCTCGGCCGCCGCCTTCACCATGGCGGAAATGCTCCACGCCACCATCTCGTGGGAACTCTCCGTCGCCCTCGCACCCGACACCGCACAAGGCGCCTACCTCGGCGTGCACGGGCTCGCCCAGTCCACCCAGCGCAGCATCGGCCCACTCGCGGTCACCGCAGCCATCGCCACCGGTCCCCTCGGCTGGACCGTCTTCGGCGCCACGATCGCTCTGACCTGCATGATTCAGCACCGTCTGGTCCGTGAGCCACTCGCTCGGACGCCATTGTCAGTGCTGCCGGTTACTGTGAGTGAGCATTGATCGACCGTGCACAGGGGGAAACATGGCGCACACCGACCACCAGACCATGCGACGCGTTCTGCGCCGCGAAATCGCGGGCACCATCGGCCTGTTGACCGACGAACAGGACTTCAGCGCCATGCGGCGCTATCGCAGCTTCACCTTCGACGACCACACCGCCTACCTCCAGCAGGTGGAGGCACTCCTCAGGAGCCGCGCCCTCCAGGGCAGCCACACCAGCGTGGCCCTCTTCGACCCCGAGGAATACGCCGAGTTCTGCGCCGGCAGCGGCCTCGACCCCGACATCCCGTCGAGCCGCGCCCGCTTCACCGCCGAACTCGCCGCCACCGGCCCCACCCTGCTCTACGAAGGCCAGCCGTTGGCCGACCTCCTCCCGGCCCTGGTCGACGAGGCCGTCCGCCAGGCGACCTGGGAGTACGCGACCACACTCCTCGCCCGCCTCGGCGCCTGCGCCTCCTGCGGCGAGGACATCGGCCGCGCCGCCTTCACCCGGGCCTCCGGCCTCCTCGTCCGCATCCTCGACACAGCCCGACCCGGCAACCGACACCTCGTCTGCAGCGTCTCGGGATCACCGGAAACCATCATCTCCGTCCTCCACGCCGACCAGGACGAGGACGGCACCACGCACCTGGACGACGCCGAGGCCCTCGAATTCACCACGGTCCTCGCTCTCGGCCTCGCCACCCGAAACCCCGGCGGCCTCGTCATGCGCACCACCAGCCCCAACACCCCCGACTGCATCTACGGCTGGCGCCTCCGCGGCGACGGCCTGGAAGCCCTAACCGCAGGCGAGGTCTTCGACGCCTACTGCACCGACGTCGAATCCGGCGACCTCATCTCCCCGGAATCAGGTGTCGACTACTGCGTACCGCCGGACCTCGGAGATCTAGAGCCGCCCCAAGGAGGACACCACCACTGAACACGCCAGGGGCGCCCCACCCACTGGTGAGGCGCCCCTGGAACACAACCGACGGACGGCTTCCCGCCCGACGACTGGGTTCGACTATTCGCCGGACAGCACCGCCTGAGCCGCCGCGCGCGCCTCCTCGGCACTGTCCGCGGCGCGCGCGGCCAGCGCGGCCCGCTCGCACTGCGCCAGCGTGTACTTCGCCAGCGTCGAGCGCACATAAGGAATCGAAGCCGCACCCATGGAAAGGGAGGTGACCCCAAGACCGGTCAACACACAAGCCAGCAGCGGATCGGACGCGGCCTCACCGCAGACACCACAGCTCTTGCCCTCGGCCCTCGCACCCTCGGCGGACATGGCGACCAGGTCGAGCAGCGCGGGCTGCCACGGATCCTGCAGACGGGACACCGCACCCACCTGACGGTCGGCGGCGAAGGTGTACTGCGCGAGGTCGTTGGTCCCCAACGACAGGAACTCGACCTCCTGCAGAATCGAGCGCGCCCGCAGCGCGGCCGACGGAATCTCCACCATCGCACCGAACTTGGCCCGCAGCCCGGCCTCCCGGCACGCGTCCGCGAACGCCTTCGCGTCCGCACGGTCCGCGACCATAGGCGCCATGACCTCAAGGTAGACCGGCAACCCTTCGACGGCCTTCGCGAGCGCCGTCAGCTGAGTACGCAACACATCGGGGTGGTCGAGCAACGACCGCAGACCGCGCACACCCAGAGCCGGGTTCGGCTCGTCGGCCGGCGTCAGGAAGTCCAACGGCTTGTCCGCGCCCGCGTCCAGCACCCGCACGACGACACGTCCCTCGGGGAACGCCTCAAGCACCTGCCGGTAGGCCTCGACCTGCTTCTCCTCGGACGGCGCCTTCTTGCTGTCGTCCAGAAAAAGGAACTCGGTACGGAAGAGCCCCACACCCTCGGCCCCCGCCTCCAGCGCGGCCGGTACATCAGCAGGACCGCCGACGTTGGCCAGCAGCGGCACCTTGTGCCCATCGGAGGTGGCACCAGGACCGGTGGAGGCGGAGAGAGCGGCCTTGCGCGCGGCCGCCGAGGCCTCCAGCTGCTCCTTCTTCTCGTCACTGGGGTTCACGAAGATCTCACCGGTGCTGCCGTCCACGGCGACCACCGTGCCCTCGGCCAACTCCCCGGCCCCCGGCAGCGCCACCACGGCCGGCACACCGAGCGCCCGCGCCAGGATCGCGCTGTGACTCGTCGGCCCGCCCTCCTCGGTGACGAAACCGAGCACCAGCGTCGGGTCCAACAGCGCCGTATCGGCAGGCGCAAGGTCACGAGCAATAAGGACGTACGGCTCGTCGCTGTCCGGAACACCCGGCATCGGCACCCCGAGCAACCGGGCGACGATACGGTTCCGCACGTCATCGAGATCGGCCACCCGGCCGGCGAGATACTCACCGGCACCGGCCAGCAGAGCACGGTAGGCGGCGAAGGCGTCATAGACGGCCCGCTCCGCGGTACTGCCGACCGCGATACGGCGTTCCACGTCCGCCATCAGCTCGGGGTCCTGGGCCATCATGGCCTGCGCTTCGAGCACTGCCTGGGCTTCGCCCCCCGCCAGATTGCCGCGCGCCATCAGGTCGGCCGCCACAGCGTCCACGGCTTGGCGGGCGCGCCCCTGTTCACGCTCCGCGTCCTCCACCGGAATCTGCTTGGCAGGCGGTTCCAGAACCGCCGTCCCCATGTGCCGAACCTCGCCGATCGCCACACCGTGGCTCACACCGACGCCTCGCAGCGTTGTCTCCATCTCACCCGTCTCCGATAGTGCGGCGGGTCCCGCCGCCGCGGTGGTTGTCCTGCTCACCGTCATACGACGGCATTGACGTCACTCCCAGGTGAAGAGACTGTCGCCGGCCTTCACATCGCCGTCCTCGCGGAGATCGGAGAGGGCATCGGCTGTGGCTTCGAGAGCCACGATCGGGCACACCGGGGACTTGCCGGCGGCCTCGACGGCGGCCGGGTTCCAGCGCACGACACTCTGGCCGCGGGTCACGGCGTCGCCCTTGTTGACGAGCAGCTCGAAGCCCTCGCCATTGAGCTGCACGGTGTCGATACCGAGGTGAGTGAGCACGCCGTGCCCCTCACTGTCCACAACCACGAAGGCGTGTGGGTGGAGGGAGACGATGACTCCGTCCACGGGAGAGACGGCCTCGGAGGGCTCACGTACGGGGTCGATGGCCGTGCCGGGGCCGACCATGGCTCCGGAGAAGACCGGATCCGGCACCGCCGCCAGTCCGATGGCACGTCCTGCGAGAGGGGACGTCACGCTGGTCATGGGAAGCCTCCCAGGGGTGGAAATGTGATGGGGCCGTCACTACCTGTCCCGGACGGCACACTGAGCAGCAGGGTATGTCATATGTAGTAACGGTTCCGCCCGAGAGGTCCGGATTAGTGGTCTAGACCACACCTCTAATCGATTTGCACCTGCTCTACGGCCGCATGTACAGTCGTACTCCTGCTTGAGGCTGAGCGACGCGACCAAGCGTCTTTGCTTGGCTTGGCAGCACCCAACTTGTCAGATCCTATCCCGGGGTCACTTTCTGCATGCCTGCAGGACGGTGGTCAGGGGGTCGGAAAAACACTGATAGAGTTTGGAACACCGAAGGGAAGCCCGGAGGAAAGCCCGAGAGGGTGAGTACAAAGGAAGCGTCCGTTCCTTGAGAACTCAACAGCGTGCCAAAAAT
>NZ_JBXVPZ010000396.1:0-9212 GCF_057961495.1 Streptomyces sp. P5F9
GGCTGGTGGAGGGCGAGGGGGAGTCGCGTCTGCCGTAGACCCCAACTCGGCTGACCTGTCCGGGAGTTGGTCAGCGTAGGGTCGCGGTGAAATTCGTCCAGGTGGTGGGGGTCAGGCGGAGGACCGGGCCGGTGGGGGCCTTTGAGTCGCGGATGGCTATGGTGCCGGGGATGTTGCGGGCGATTTCGAGGCACTCGTTCTGGAATGTGCTGTAGCTGGACTTCACGAAGACGAACTCGGGCATGGTCACATTTCCTTGCGGAGGCTATCGATGAGGGTTAGGGAATCGCGCGGTGCCAGGCCAAGTCGGGCTGTGCGGTCGAACAGCACGCTGTAGGTGTTGCTCTCCACCTCGTTCTCCACCCAGACCATGCCGGTGACGGTGTCGCTCTGGACCACGTCGAGGGCCTCGCTCTCCGCGAAGGAGATGATGCTGAACGGACCTCCGATGCAAGGGTGCGCGCCAGCTCGGAACGGAAGCACTTGCAGGCGTACGTTCGGTAGCTCGGCCAGTTCGAGCAGGCGCTCCAGTTGGGTGCGCATGACGGTGGGGCTGCCGATTTCCTGGCGCAGCGCGGCTTCCCAGATCACCGCGTACAACTGGAGAGGGCGCTCGCCCAACAGCCGTTCCTGACGCCTCTGTTTGACCTGCACCATGCGTTCGATGTCGTCCGGATCCTCCCAGCTCTCATCGCTGACGCCGAGGGCGCGTGTGTATTCCGGAGTTTGCAGCAGGCCCGGAACCAATGCGGCCTGCCAGTTGCGGATCCGAGTGGCGACGTCCTCCATGGCTACGTACTCGGCGATGCTGCCCGTTGCGACTGAGTCTCGCCACCATCCCTTGGCCTTGCGTCGCTCGCGATCCAGCTTCGCCAACTCCAGTAGCCGGCCTACGACTTTGGTGTCCTCCGCGCCGTAGAACTCGCACAGCACCCGGATGTCCGGGTCCCGCATCGGCACCCAGCCGCGCTCCATCTTCACAATCTTGGTTCCGGTCGCGTTGATCGATTCTGCCGCCTGTTGCTGAGTCTTGCCCGCCGCGTCGCGCAGACGCAGAAGTTCTCCACCGAGCCTGCGGCCCAAGACAGTTGACGCCCGGTTGCTCGCGGGCTGGGTTGATCGCTGCATGGTCACAGTCTGTCTCCTTCGTGTCACGCGGTCGACCGCATTCCCTCTTCTGGGGAATAACTTCCCCGAATCGATTGCCTCAGAGAAGAGCGTGCCGCTACGGTCGGTGCTCGACCAGCTACACGGAGAGGTGCTGTCCCATGACCGAAGCCCCACCCGTCCCCCACGATGACCGCCTCGACTACACCCCCGTAGCCCGCAGCGTCACCCTCGCTCGCCGCCGAGCCGCACGCCTCGTCACCGAGTGGGGGCACCCCGGCCTCGCCGGTGATGTCGCCCTCGTCGTATCCGAGTTGATGACCAACGCCCTGCTGCACGGCAGCCCGCGGGACCGGCTGATCCGGGTACGGATCACCGTCGCCGGGGTCACCCTTCGCGTCGAGGTCAGTGACCCGCGCGGTGAACGCTTGCCGAGTCCGTGCCCCGTAAGTGACACAGATCAGTTCGGTCGGGGATTACTCCTGGTCGGCGCGCTGTCCCACCGCTGGGGATGGGAGCCCCGTTCCATCGGCAAGACCGTGTACGCGGAGTGGGTGCTCGGGGCCGACCCCGCCGTGGGCAATCCGCTCGTGGGCGTGAGGGAGTGACGGGAATGGCGTTAGCGTGGGCACGTGCCACAAGGGCGCTCGGTGAGCGGAAGGGGCGGCCGATGACCATGCCGTACGCGGAGGAGAACGCTCCGTTGATCCCCCGTCCCGAACTCACCCTCGCGGCACTTCGGCAGGCCGTGGCCACCGTCGTCCCCTCCCGCCTCCCGGAGTTCTTCGAGGACGTACAGAAGGCGTTCGTGCGGGCCGGCGACGAAGACAGCGTCGTACCGATCCGCATGTTCTACCGGGAGTGGGGCGTGATCGTCGAGATCGAACGCCACCCGGAGACGGCACGCCGACTGCACGCCGCCGAGCAGGCGATCAACAGCGCCGACCCCGCCGTACGCGACCGTGCCATTCGCGAGGCCGGCGAGATCGTACGGGCGGCGCACCGCGAGGTCGCGGGTGGCTGACTGGCGCTGGGAGCTGTTCCAGGACGACCTGCTGGACGGACTCCCGGATGCGGCACGCGCCGAGACGGAGCGGCTGGCCAACGAGATCGCCGTAGGCTGGTCCATGGTCTTTCTGTAGGGCGCGGCCTGTACCGGGCCCGGGTGAGCTGGTTCGGATGGCGCTTCCGGCCAGACAGCGGTGAGTTGAGCGGGGCAACAGGTGAGCGAGCAGTCCTGGTACTGCGTCCGGTGTGTGTTCCGGCACCGCGAACTCGGCGTCTACTAAGAACGGTTGACCCTGTGGCGGGCCACCTCGCTCGACGAGGCCGTCAGCCGTGGGGAGTTGGAGGCACACGAGTACTGCGCCGATCTCGACGGCGTCGAGTACGCCGACTTCGCCGAGGCGTACCGGATGTTCGACGAGCCGGGGGAAGGCGCCGAGGTCTTCTCGCTCATGCGGGAGAGCGGGTTGCCCGCCGGCGAGTATGTGGGGCGGTTCTTCGCTACGGGGGCGGAGCGGAGTGGGCGGGGCTCAGGGTTTGCTGGTCGTTGACGCGTCGTCTTGGTTTTGCGTGGGGCTTGCCGGTTCGGGCGATGACATGAGCCTGGAGGGGGCCTGCGAAGGCCTGGCGTTCCCGTGCCGCTGTGGTGGTCAAGGGGTGCGGAGCGCGGGAGCCGGGCTTCCCCAGTGGTGCCCGCAGGTGGACCATTTACCGCGGCCGCAGGGGCAGGCACGGCTACCACGTGTGGGCTGGAAGCAACTGTTCGAGATGCGGGCAAGCGAGACGAACTCGTCGTGGCCGAGCAGGTCGTCCGGAAGATGAGAGTCGTTGGGGTGACAGGGCCTTCTTGTTCTCGATCCGGCGGCATCAGCGGCAGTTCTGCCGCCGAGCTCATGAATAGCGCCTGTTCACCGGGCAGGGGGCTTCGGCAGGTTTTCGGCAAACTGCCCTGGCTAGCGTTGTTCGGTATGAAGAACAAAGCGAGCCTTGTTGCGGTTGTTTCGCTGTCTCTGATGGCGCTGTCCGGAGGGGTGGCCCAGGCCGCCGGGTCCGGTTCGGAAGGTGTGGCTGCAAACCCGGCATGCACGGATCTGCGGAACGGGCGACTGTGCATCAGCATCACGCCGGTGAACCAGCAGGGGAGCATCCGGGTCTCTTACGAGAAGAAGGCGGGCACGCCGATCTACGGGCACCTCGAATGGGTGAACCCTGCCAACCAGACGTTCAAGTCGCCTGACATCTGGATGTACGCAGGCAACACCTATTACCAGACGTGGCCGACATGGGTGGGCCCTGGTTGCAACTATGGAGTCATCTACAACGCGACCGACAGGGAATCAAGCTTTACCCCGCCCGACTGCGTCTGATCGCTGTCCAACGGCGGCTCCGGTGACGTCCGGGCCGCCGTCGAGGGGCACATGGAGGGCGCGAAGAAATTATGTTGCGCATCCGGTTCACCGCACTCGATCTGGGCCGGGTTCGATTGGCCGCGGGCCCGGCGCTGATGTGGGAGACGGTACTCAGTCTGCATTGGCTCCAGCGTGGCGCCGCCGGTCCCGCCGGCGCGGGGTGGCGCCACGCAATGACGCGCAGGCTGTCGCCTGACCTGGGCCTGCTGCGTGCACTCGTTCCGCCGCGTGGGTACATCCCGGACTTCCTGACGCCGTACGGGTGCTCGGCCGATCCTGTGGAGGCAGTGGCGCCGGTGTTGGACACGTCAGTGTCACGACTCCGCCGCGAGGTCGGCTTGCTGGCGGGTAGTCACGGTGTCAAGGACTCGCTGCGGCCGTTGGCCGAGGGCAGGTCATGCGCGGTTCGACGTCTCGGTGAGGCACTGGTGCGCTATCACAGGGTGGCCGTCGGGCCGTTTTGGCCCACCGTGCGGGACGAGGTCGCCGCTGAGCGTGCCCGTGCGGCTGCGTTGCTCGCTGACGGTGGTGCGGAGGGGCTGCTCGGCCGTCTCTCGCCGCGGATGCGATGGTCCGGCTCGACGTCGACGTTGGCCGTCGACTATCCAGTGGAGCGGGAGCTCAGCCTGGAGGGCCGCGGACTGCTGCTGGTTCCGTCGTACTTCTGTGAAGGAACACCCATCACTTTGGTGCGCCAGGAAGACACGCCAGTGTTGGTGTTCCCGATCGCTCGGACTCTCGGCTTCGCACGGGATGAGGCGCTGCCCGGTCTGCTGGGATGCAGCAGGGCTGCGGTGCTGGAAGCGGCCGCAGACGGTGGCAGTACGAGTGAACTCGCCCACCGCGCGGGTGTTTTGGTCTCTTCGGCCAGCCAGCACCTCACCGTGCTGAGGCGAGCGGGGTTGGTGGTGAGCAGGCGCGAGGCCAACGTCGTGTTCCATGCGGTCACGTCGCTGGGGACGGACCTGTTGCGAGGACGGCAATCGGCCCCGCGACAGGTCTGAGCCCGATCAGCAGTAGCCGATCTTCCTGTAACCGATCCAGAACTCGCCCTTGTTGTTCACGTTCGCGTTCGTACCGATCGAGGGGAGGCGGTTGGCCCCCCAGATCCGGCCGCGGAAACCCTGGGAGACGCTGTTGATGTCGACGTAGGGTTGGACATCCCAGCCGCCGTGGAAGCTGGCAGTTGCGTCGCCGGGGGCCCGCGTGCCGCTGGCGTAACAGGCACTTCCGTTCGAGCGGCGGAGCACGAGATCCCCGTTGTCCTGCAGGACCAGGTAGTACCCACTGTTGCAGATGGCCTGGTTCGTACCCAGTTGGCCGGAGAACGACGTGCCGATGCAGGTCACTGCCGCGGTGTAGGTCTGCTCGGTGGATGCCTGGGCCGCCGCGACTCCACCGGACGTGCTCACCACTGCTGCGCCGGTCGCAACGATCGCCGTCAGGACTCGTTTCACCGTAGTCATGGTGAATTTCCCCCTTGCTTGTTGATTTCTGTGCTGTGCAACGAGTCTGGCAGCGACTGCCGGTCGCGATCACGTGTTTCATTTCCGCGTGAAACTCGCCTGCCCCACGGCGATGGGTTCGGCGACGGTCTCAGTCGAGCGATGCCAGCCGGCTGAGCATTCTGGTTGCCGACACCTCGCGGTGTTGTGCCCGGTACAGTCCCAGCGCCCGTTCCCACGAACTGCGGGCGAGGTCGTCGCGCCCGAGCGCGTGCGCTGCTTCGCCAAGGCGGGCCAAGACGCCCGCCTGCGCGAAACTGTGCTGCAGCAGTGCGAACAGGCCGCTCGCGATCTGCAGGTGGCGTACCGCCTTCTGGTACCTCCTGGATTCCAGCTCAAGCTCGCCGAGGCTGCGTAACGCGTGCGCGGTGCCATCACGGTGCCCGTGTTCCTCGCACAGGGCCAAGGCCTTCTCGCACCACGCGCGGCCTTCATCCCGGCGGCCCAGCCTGATGAGACACCAGCCGACGCAGTTGAGCATGTCGGCTTCCAGATGGGGTTTGCCCAGCGTCTGGTACCGGACGAGTGCTGTGCGGGCGTGATCGAGAGCCTTGCGGTGATTCCGCCTGCCTTCCCACGCCCACGCCAGCGAGTTGTGCGCGTCCGCCTCCGCCGCGAGGTCGCCGAGTTGGGCCGCCAGTGCAATGGCTCGTTCGAGGTGGGACAGCGCGGCCGGGAAGTCGCCGAGCGTGGCGTGGCTGTCACCGAGGCTGGTGTCGGCGTGGACGAGCGCTGTGACGTCGCCGATGCGTTCGGCGACCTCGCGAGCGGTGGTCCACATGGCCATGGCGTCATGCAGCCGTCCGTACCGCCAGTGGTAGACGGCGAGCGCTCTGGGCAGTTGCCAGCTCACGCCGGGCAGGCGAAGATCGACGACGGCGGTCAGCGCCTCGTGTTCCGCCTCGGTCCAGGCCAGTGCCGCGACCATGTCGCCCGGCCGGTATGGGTTGCTTCCCGGCGAGGGCAACTGGTCGACAGGGGGCAGTCGGTGATGGCCCATCACCTCGGCGCAGGCGAGGGCACTGTGCAGGTAGTGCTCGACTGTCCGGCTGAGGGCGGTGTTGCGTTCGGCTTCGCCGCACTTCTCGGCCGCATAGAGCCGTACCAGGTCGTGCAGGCGGTAGCGGTCGGGCACGTGTTCGTCGACGAGATGGGCGATGGTGAGCTCACGCAGCAGAACTGGCGCGGCGGGGCCTGCGACGGCGATGGCGGCCTGTGTCCCGATGTCCGGGCCCGGCGTGATCGCCAGCTGACGGAACAACCGAGCCGCTGCCGAGGACAGCGCCGCGTGGGAGTTGTCGAGAACAACGCGCAGATTCGCCGAAGGACCGCCCGCGTCGAGTGCGCTCAGCCTGGTTTGCGTACTGTTCAGCTCGGCTGCGAGCCCGGTCAGCGATGCCTTGGTGGCGCGGGCGATCACGATGCCGAGCGCCAGCGGCAGTCCAGAACACCAGTGCAGAACGGCCGCGACAGCGTCCGGTTCCGCCGCGAGCCTGTGCACGCCGAGGCGGTGTGCGAGCAGGTCGCGTGCTTCGGAGCCGGTCAGTGGGTCGAGCGTGATCGGCCACGCGCCGCGGGTGGCGACGAGCTCCGGCAGTCCGCTGCGGCTGGTGACCAGGACCGCGCTCGCCGTGCCACCGGGCAGCAACGCGGTCACCTGGTCGGCATCGCGAGCGTTGTCCAGCACCACCAGCACCTTCCGCTCGGCGAGCAGGCCGCGGTAGAGCGCGGCCATGCCGTCGATGTCCGGCGGCACCGCGGTGGGATCCACGCCGAGTGCCCGCAGGAAGCCGTGCAGTGCCGTCTCGACCGGCAACGGCGGCGAAGTCGGTTCGTAGCCGCGCAAGTTGACGTACAACTGGCCGTCGGGGAACCGCGCCGAATTGTGGTGAGCCCAGGTCAGCGCGAGCCACGTCTTGCCCGTGCCGCCCGCACCACCGATCGCGGCGATCATGGTGCCGGCGTCGCGGGCGTGGTCCAGTGCCGCGAGCTGGGAGGCACGCCCGGTGAACCCGGGCGGCGGAGCCGGCAGCTGTCGCAGTGCCCCCGCAGCGGGTATCTCCTGCCGCAGCACCCGCAGATGTGCTTGGCGCAGGCTGGCTCCTGGTGAGACGCCGAGCTCGGTTGAGAGCCTGTTCCTCAGCGACTCGTACAGCTCCAGGGCAACACCCTGCTGCCCGCAACCCGCGAGCGCCACCATCAGCCGTGCGCACAGCTCCTCGTGCAACGGCTCATCGGCCACCAGCGCACGCAGGGCCTGCACCGCGCCGCCGTGTGCGCCGGCGCCGATCAACGCATCCGCGTGCGCGACTCCCGCGGCAAGCCTCTGTTCGGTCAACGTGAGGGCGCGAGGATGCTGTCGCACCGGTTCGGGCAGGTCGGCGAGCACGGCACCACGCCAGCATCTGAGTGCGGCTTCCCAGTCACCCGCGGCGACCAGACCGTCAAACCTCAGGACGTCGAGCTCATGGATGTCCGCGACGAGCCGGTAGCCCGAGCCTGAGCGCGCCTCGATACGTTCGCCGCCGAGCACTTTCCGCAGCCGCGAGACGTAGCCGTAGAGCAACTCGCGGCAGGTTGCCGGGGGACCGTCTCCCCACAGCACGTCGATGATCTCCGCCTGGGACACGATGTCGTTGCACCGCAGCGCGAGTACAGCGAGCAGACTGCGCTGCTTCGCGCCTCCCGCCTGCACGACCTGACCGTCGCGCCGCACCACGAGCGGTCCGAGCACCTCAACCTGGCATCCCGCCGTGGCAGCCTCACCGGGTCCCTCCAGGCCGACCACCGAACCGAGCATCCGCAACGACGCGGCGTGAGGGCGATCAACCTGGCCGCACTCGATCGCACGGACCGTGCGGACGCTGACCCCGGCTTGGTCGGCGAGCTGCTTTTGAGTGAGTCGGGCTCGCTTGCGATGGGCACGTAATGCCGCGCTGAACGACGCGAGTTCGTGATCCACCCTCACTTCCCCCAAATGCTTGGCCGCAGTGGACAGTTCTACTTCACACGACGGTCCTGCAGCCCACGCTGTATGCCTGTTTGCGCGTTTCCCTGCAAGTGGCCCGCCGCCGACTCACCTGACATCGTGGAGCACGAAGCGTGGATGCAGGAATTGGAAGTCCGGCGTAGGCCCAGCGCGGGATCGCCAGCCAGCTGACCGGCGATGGCCGTGGTGGAGCTGGAGCTGGAGCTGGAGGTCGTGTTGGCGGTGTGCCGCAGTTTCGAGGTGCGTCGGGAGCCGGTGGGCAAGCGCGTCCGGGCCGAGGTGGTGCTGGCCGATGATCCCGCGGGACACTCAGCTGGATGGCTGCGGTGAGCGCAGGTCAGCGCCTGTGAAACCCTAAGGGCGTGCCCCCCTGCCTCGTTGGGTGTTGGAGTGGCTCACCGGCACACGGAGCGGACTGCCCAGCTCACCTTCCATCCCCTCGGCCTCAGTTCTCCAGGAACGGTGCCGTGTCCAGGGTGGGGTACGGGGCCGGGAGGACGAGGGGATTGCCCAGGCCGACCTTGGACTCGGCGTCGTAGTACGCCTCTTTGGGATCGTCGCCGGGGAGAACGGGGGCGGTGTAGCAGTGGGCCGTCTTCGTGTTGCGGTTGATCAGGACGAAGACCGGGACTCCGGCGGCGGCATAGGTGCGGAGCTTCGGGCCGGTGTCCCCTTCCGGGTAGAGAAAGGTCACCTCGCCGACCAGGGCGACCATGCCGATCGGGTACCAGCCCTGGTGAGCCCTGCGGTACGACTCGTCGGCTTCCGTGGGCTCGCGGCGCAGGGCGTAGAAATCCGGGACGAGGAGGGACAGGGTCGTGTCCTCATCGTCGGCGACGCGATAGCCGTTTCCCATGCCGCCCGGGAGTCCGGCCGAGTGCAACTGGGCGGCGAGTTCGAAGGCGCCCTTGTTGTGACGATGGTCCGTTAGTGAAGGCACCAGAGCCATCTCCTCGACGTACTCCGGTCGAATCGGCATCGGTGACGCTTCTTTGAACGCCTCCAAAAGGCCGGCGGGTTCCTGATCCGTCCTCATCGCTGCCGTTCCTCCTCGTCGAACGCCGGGTGTCCCGGCAGAACGATGGAGTACGTGAACTACGACTGACCCGGCGATTACGCCACCATTCACTCGAACGGGTGTGCTGAACCGTTCCGCCCGACCTGGGCCCCGCTCTCGGCCCCGCACATCCCCGGAAC
>NZ_JBXVPZ010000397.1:0-9203 GCF_057961495.1 Streptomyces sp. P5F9
CGCCCCTCCGCCTCGGCCTCACCGTGCCGGACGCGCTGAAGGTCCCGGACGGCAACAAGCTCACCGGCGTCTTCTCCGCCGCCGGCGTCCAGACCTACACCTGCACCAACAGCGCCTGGACGCTGCTGGAGCCGGCCGCCACCCTGTGGGCCAAGAACGACCGCACCAAGCGTTCCGTCGCCCTGCACTCCCGCGGCCCGGTGTGGGTGTCCACGGTGGACGGCAGCGCCGTCAACGGCTCCGCGATCGCCAACTCGCCCAAGACGGGAACCATCCCCGAGCTGCTGCTGAAGGCCACCGCCACCCGCGGCACCGGAGTGTTCGGCGACGTCTCCTACGTCCAGCGCCTGGGCACCAGCGGCGGCGTCGCGCCCACCACCGCCTGCACCGGCACCAGCACGGACCAGGTCAGCGTGCAGTACACCGCCACGTACGCGTTCTACAAGCCCGCCAAGTAACTCGACGGGTGGTGAAGGCAGTTGGCCCCCCGGGCGACCCCGAGGGGCCACTGCCGTGCGTTCGCGGGGTGCTCAACTCCCTTGCGGCGGCTCCTGCTCGGCCTTGATCCGGCCGTGCACCTCCCAGTCCCACACCGTCTCGCGCACCTCGTCCAGGGCGCGGGCCAGATGCCTGCGGTAGGTGCTGAACGCCAGGTTGAGCTTCCGTGCCACGGCGTCCTGGGTGGACGTCGAGTGGTACGTCAGCGTGAGCACGTCGTGCAGATGCCGGGTGCGGGGATGGGCGTTCAGCCGTTGTACGGCCTTGCCGATCAGGTCGCGGAGCGCGGTCACCGGGTCGCCCTCGCTGAGTTCCTCCACCAGCCGGCTCCGCAGCAGCGGGTTGTCGGTGAGCCCGCCGGGGTCGAGCCAGCCGCGCAGCGCCTCGCGGACGGCGGCGTCCGACTCGTCCCGACTCAGCGGTGTGACACGGGACTTGGGGTTCCCGGCCGTCGCGGCCGGTGCTCCGCCGAGCAGGCGCGCGTCGATGCCCTCGGCCCACTCCTCCACCCGCGCCGCCCGCCAGTCGTGGCAGAACAGGCCGTACCCGCGATCGGCGTGGACAGCCCGGCGGGGCGGCTGGAACATGCCCATGTACGTCATCAGCGGTGCCCAGAACTTCGGTTCGGCGCTGACGAAGCAGGACCAGGCGCAGTGCTTGGCGCGCAGCAGCTCGAAGACGATCCGCATCCGCACCAGGTCCCACGACCGCGAGGGGCGGTGGTGGTTCTCCTCGTGCACCATGAACCGTGCCACGGCAAGGTGTTCGCCCTGGCGTGGGGGAGTCATCGCGGAGACCAGCTCCCACGCCTCCGCCAGCACGGGGTCCGCCGCCCGGGTCTCGTCGTCGAGCGCGTCGATCCTCAACCAGGCCATGAACCCGAGGAGTTGACCCGTGTCGCAGCGCCGGTGGACGTGGAACGCCTCGGGCTGACGTCTCAACCAGTACGCGACCATACGGGCGTTGTGCTCGCCCTCGACCTTGTGGGCCAGCTCGATCAGCGCGGGGGCGTCCTCCGGGCGCATCAGCTGCTCGTGGACGGCGGGTTCGTCCCGGGTGCCCTGGAACTCCCTCATCCACTGCGCCCTGGAAACGATGTGGTTGAACTCGCGGGCGGCGCGCAGGGCTTCCTTCTCCGGTGCGTCGCGGACGCGCTCCACGAGGTGGCGGCGGACCGTGCGGTGCATGGCCTTGTAGCGTTCCGGGTCGCGCCAGCGGAAGTCGCTGTCGAGGGCGTCGCGGACGACGTCGTAGGGGCACACCCCGAAGGGGCCCGACTTCATGAACGACAACTGCCGCAGCCAGGCGAAGAGTTCGGTGGCGTCCTCGTCCGGGAGTGCCACGCGCAGCAACTCCTCGGTGGTGTCCGCGACATGGCCGCACACCTCCAGTGCCCGCCGGTGCGCGGGCGAGGGCGGTCTGCCGACGATGTGGGTCAGCAGGCGGTCGACGACCGTGCGCAGCGGGGCCCAGAAGACCTCGTCCGTCGAGGAGTTGTCGTGGGTCGCGGCTTCCGCGACCAGGCGCAGGGCGAGCGGATGGCCCGCGGCGAACCGGAGGAGGGACGCGTGCAGAGCGGGGTCGGCGCCCTGCGAGGTGAGCAGTGCCGCCGAGTCCGCGGGGCCCAACTCCCGCAGGGGCACGACCTGGAGGACCTCGCTCCACGCCAGGTCGGCCTTCCAGAGGGGGTCGGGTGCGTGGCGTCCGGCGACGACCACCAGGGCTCCGGCAGGTAACCGCGGCAGGAAGCGGTCGCGTATCCACTCCTCCATGGCGCGGTAGCGCTCGAAGTCGTCGACCAGCAGGACAGCGTTGTCGCGGGCGAAGACCTCGGCGGTCGCCTCCTCGAAGGCCGACGGCGAGAGCTCGACCGTACGGGCGTCGACGCCGACGACCGGCCGGCCCGCGGCGCGTGCCTCCGCGGCGAAGCGCTGCAGCAGCGCGCTCTTCCCGATGCCGCCCGGGCCGTGCAGCACGATGACCATCGGGGTGCCGGGTTCGCCGGCCAACGCCCGCCGGAACAGGGCGAGTTCCTCTCGCCTGCCGACGAAGTTCTGCAGACGGGCGGAGGCCAGTCTGTCGGCCAGCAGGCCGTTTCCGGCCGATCTGCCGGGCCCGTCCTGCGAGTTGGCGTCGCCGGGGCCGGACCGCAGGGCGGAATCGTCCTTCGCCATGCCGTTCCCTTCCCCGGAGTCGACCGCATCGGACCGCTGCGAAACCTACCGGGTCGGACCGGACGACGGGGCACGGCGAGACCTTACGTATGGCGGACGGGCGCCTCGGCCGGCTGAAGGAGAGACGCCGGCAGGACGCCGACTGGACGCCGAACCGGATGCCGTAAACCTGGGAGGGGGCCGTCCGTGGAAACCCGTATCGACCCGCTTCTTTGTCCTATTCGTGCTCGTTGAGGAACGCAGAAGGGTCCGTAGCCCTCCTTCTGTGTGAAGGAAACAGCACAGGCAAGGAAACCGGGGACTGAGTGGCATGGGTTTGACCAGCGAGACTACCGTTTATGTGGTGGCGGCCGTGGCTGCCGTCTGCGTGGCGCTGCTGGTCTGGGTGTGGCCGCGGCTCGCCAGTCGGGGCGTGCGGCAGGTGCTCGGGCGGCTGGCAGCCATTGGAGTGACTCAGGTCACCATCATCGCGGCGTTCGCGTGCTGGCTGAACTCCTCGTACCAGTTCTTCGGATCGTGGGGCGAGCTGTTCGGCAACGTCGACACCGCTCCCGTCGGCGTGACCCAGGCGGCCGACCACAACGGTGACGGCTCGATCGGCGGTGTCTCCGTGAAGGGGGCGCTGGTGCAGCCCGCCGGCGACGAGCAGCTGAGCCGGGTCAGCGGACTGCCCACCGGCAATCCCGCGGTGAACGGCAAGGTGGAGTCCGTCAAGGTCATCGGCCGCCGTACGGGAGTGGTCGACCCGGCGTTCGTCTACCTGCCGCCGCAGTATTTCCAGAAGGCGTACGCGCGCCAGCGCTTCCCCGTCGTCGTCGCGCTCAGCGGCTACCCGGGCAGCATCTTCAACCTCGCGCAGTACCTGCGGGTGTCGCAGACCGCCGGGCAGCTGCAGAAGAGCGGGCAGATGCAGCCGACCATCATGGTGATGATCCGGCCGACGATCGCCCCGCCGCGCGACACCGAGTGTGTGAACGTTCCGGGCGGACCGCAGACCGAGACCTTCCTCGCCAAGGACCTCCCGCAGGCCCTCAAGTCCGTCTACCGGGTGGGCCACGACGCCAGCGCCTGGGGCGTCATGGGCTACTCCTCCGGCGGCACCTGCGCCCTGCAGCTGACGATGCGCAACCCGCACGTGTACACGACGGCCGCCGCGCTCTCCCCCGACTACCGGATCAAGGACGACCCCACCACCGGCAACCTCTTCGGCAGCGGTCTCGGCCGTGTGAACCGGGTCAACGGACATGACCTGATGTGGCGGTTGAAGCATCTGCCCATTCCTCAGGTCTCCGTCCTGGTCGCCGACAGCAAGCACGGCGAGCGGGGCTATCCGCAGACCCTCGCCTTCATCAAGGCCGTCAAGGCGCCCATGCGCGTCGCGTCGATCCTGCCCGAGTCGGGCAGCCACAACTTCCCCACCTGGGTACGGGAGATGCCCGCGTCCCTGAAGTGGATGAACCAGCAACTCACCTTCCCCCAGGACGTCGTGCCCCGGCACGTCCCCAAGAAGGGCAACAGCACCGTACGGGCGGAGGGCACCGAGCCCAAGAAGCCCACCGCCGGGGCACGCAAGTAGCCGCAGGCAGATCACTGCCCGTTCGTACGCCCCAGCGTCCCGGGCAGCTCGCCCCGCCGCCGGATGCCCAACTTCCGGTAGGAACTGGTGAGATGGGTCTCCACCCACGATTGCGCGCGCCCCACCCGCCGCCTCAGGCGTAGTCGGTCGCGGGGACCGTGCCGTAGCGGCTCATCGTCTCGATCGTCGACTCGGTGTTGAACTCCCGGCCGCCGGCGATCATGTCCCGCAGCTCGCGGAAGTACTGCACGAACAGGTCGGGCGTGAAGGTGTTGACCATCACCGCGGGTTCGTCGCCGGGGTTGGCGAAGGTGTGCGGGGCGCCCGGCGGGATCATCGCGAGGGTGCCCGCCGGGGCGATGTGGACGGTCTCGCCGATGGTGAAGTGCACGGTGCCGGAGACGACGTAGAAACCCTCGTCGTGCTGGGCGTGGCGGTGCTGCGGCGGGCCCTGGGTGTGCGGGGCGATGGTGATCTCGCCGATGCCGAGACGGTGGCCGGTCGTGCTGCCGTCCTCCAGGATGCGCATCGTGACCGGCCCCAGGCGGATCGACTCGCCGTCGTCAGGACCGACCACGGAAACCTCGTTCATCGCCGACTCCCTTGTGTGTGGCGCGAGTTGTGCGCTCGTCGCGCTGTGGCGCGCCCTCAGAACAGTAGGCGCGCATCTCTCGTTATGCAAGCAGACTCTCATGATGAGAGCTTGTCGTGATAACGTAAGGGAGACGGACGGCAACGACGAGCGAACACGGGGAAGTGACGCACCGATGGCGACAGCACAGACGGACACGGGCCGCAGCAACCAGAAGAAGCGCACCCGTACGGCGATCGTCGAGGCGGCGCGCGGGCTGATCGGCACGGGCAGCGAGGTGACGATGCCCGAGGTCGCCCGCGTCGCCCTGGTCTCCGAGGCCACCGCCTACCGCTACTTCCCCGACCTGCCGTCGCTGATCGGCGAGGCCCTGGCCGGTGTCTGGCCCGACCCCGTCGACGCTCTCGGCCCGGTCGCCGACTCCCGCGATCCGGTCGAACGGATCGCGTTCGCCTGCGAGTTCCTGCTCCGCGGCACCCTGGCCCGGCAGGGCGGGGTGCGCGCGATGATGGCCGCGACCATCGTCCGCCCCGACGCGGCCAACATGCGCCCCGGCATCCGCTTCGGCCTCATCGACCACGCCCTCGCCCCCCTGGCGGCCACCCTCGGGGAGTCCGACCCGGACGCGTTCACCCAGCTGAAGCGGGGCCTCGCGGTGGTCATGGCCGCAGACGCCCTGTTCACCCTCACCGACCAGTGCGGCCTCGCCCCCGACGACGCGATCGCCAGCGCCGTAAGCACCGCGAAGACCCTGACGGAGGCGGCGGTACGCGCGGCGGCGGAGGGTTAGGAGCGAGGGTTCGGGGCGGCTTGCGTGCGGGCTGCTCAACTGCCCTTTGTCTCTACGGCGGTTGGGTCCGTCGCCAGCCAGTGGCCGTCCGTGGTCCAGCTGAGGAGTCGGCGGGCGCGGCCCCCGTCCGCCGTGCCGTCGGGGGCGAAGCCGCCGCCCTTCGCGACCAGGCGCAGCCCGGCCAGTGCGGGCGCGAGGCGGGCGGAGACATGGGCGGCGTGACGGGCCGCCTCCGCGTCCAGGTCGTCGAGCACCCGCCGCTGTTCTGCGGGCGGGCAGAGGGACAGGTGGAACACCAACTGCCGCCAGGCGTACGCCGCGTCCTTGATCGTGGAGTACGGCCACGGGTTGCGGTGCACCCGGGCCGTCAGCCGGCACACGGTGCCGAAACAGCGGCGCGCCAGGTCGGCCCAGCCCGGCTCGGGGGCGATGCCGACCCGGTGGACCAGCGTGGCCAGGTTGTGCGTGGTCAGGATCTGGGACTGCTCGATCACCTTGCCGTTGGCCGCCACCCAGGACCCGGACGAGGAACCGGACTTCGACCCCGCCGGGGCCGAGGACGCCGCTGCGGCCCGCTCCGCGCACAGTCGCGCGAACCCCGGGGACGTCCGTGGCCCGGCCCCGTCCGCCCGGCCCGAGGCCTCGCTCGCTTCGGCGATCGCCAGGTCGCGGATCGCCGCGTAGCCGATGCCGTAGTACCGCTCGTACAGCGAACCGGCGAGCAACTCGCCCGCGATCCCGGCCGCCACCAGGAACTTGGGGCCGAAGGCGTCCATGAAGATGTCCGCGGCCAGCTCCTCCACCAGCGGGGCGCCCAGCCCGGACTGGCGGGCGAGCACGCCGAGTTCGCGCACGAGCGGGTTGGGCAGGATCGTCCCCGGGAACCCGCGCACGGCCAGTTCGCCCAACTGCCGTAGCAGCAGGGCCGCTTCGGCCGTGCCGTCGCCGCGCCGCGCGGCCACCGCCCGGACCCAGGGCAGTTCCTCGACCCGGACCTGCCGCTCCAGGTTGAGGAGAAGCAGGGAACGGCGGTTGCGGAACGCGCGGTAGTTCGCGGCCATCAGCGTCCGCAACGCCTGGTCGTCGTAGGCCCGCGCGGTGGTCACGGCGACCAGCTGCGGTACCAGTTCGGCCAGTACCTCGGCCGAAGGGACGACTCCCCGTTCCACGAGGGTGGCTACCGGTGCGCTGAGCGCGCCCTCGACCACCTGGCTTACGGCGGGCGGGAGTTGGGCACCGGCGGGCAGACCGGTCTCCAGCTCCTCCGCTCCGGTCACGGAGGCGAGTACGGGTGCGAGGTCGGCGATGCCCGACTCCTGGGGCAGCCCGGCGAGGCGGCCCACCACCACTTGCGCAAGGGCGTAGTGGGAGGGGAGCGCGGCCTGGGTCCGCTGTATGCGGCGCAGTTCCGTGTGCGGGGCCGAGCCCGGCATCCCGCGCCGCCGCACCATCGACGCGACGGCGTGCCGCAGCAGCCCGAGCCGCCGCGCGTCCAACGGCCGTCCGGCGACGGTCTCTTCCAGCGCCCCGCGCAGAATGCCCAGGTTCTCCTGGGGGTTGCGGTGCTTCCCGCAGCGGGTGTGCTCCTCGGCCAGCTGCCGGTATCGGCTCAACAGACCGGCACCGCGCGCCAACCAGTCGGCATCCGGGACGAGTTCGAGTACCCGCCCGTCCTCCCCGCCCGCCGTCTCCAGCCAGTGGACGAGCAACTCGTCCCCGAACGGCTGCCATACGGCGAGTGCCTCACGCTGTGTCTCCACGGCCGGGTCGGGGCGCCGCCGGACGAGCCGGTCCACGGTGTCGGAGACGCTACGGCGGTGCAGCGCGTCGGTGACGTCCGGCGCGGGCCGGCCGGTCGACGGGCGTGGCAGGAACCGGAGTTGATCCGCGAACGGCTCCAGCTCCGCGACCAGGTCCAGCGCGGCGGCCGTCTCCCCGTGCCGCACCAGCCAGGCCATGGTGAGCAGCGCGCCCTCCTCGGGCACGGTCACCTCGTACCGCCCGCTGTTCAACTGCCCCCACAGCCAGGCGAGTCCGGCGTCGGTGAGGCAGTGCGCGAACAGCGCCCGCCGGTCCGCGGGCACGCCGAACCGCTCCGCGAGCCGCGTCTCGTACGGCTGGAGCGGGCCGCCCGCGCTCGGGGTGCCCGTGGCGAAGCCGCCGTGCACCACCTCGGGGGTGACCCAGGCCGGGAGCCCGGCCACCGGGGTGCGCGAACCGATCGACAGCAGGCCGTCGGCCATCCCCGCGAGCACGGCACGCCAGCGCGTCACGCGGCCCTCCGCGCGACGGCGGGTGTCGGCGTCCTCGTGGGTCAGGGCGGTCGTGAAGGCCTTGGCCAACCGGCCCCGGGCATAGCCGGGGGCCGCGATGAGGTGCTGCTGGTCAGCGTCGTCGTCCATAAGCCGACGTGGCAGGTCCTGCCCCTGCGCCCTCCGGGATAAGAGCCCGGTGCTCTGCTGCTGAGCTACACGCCGATGAGCAGCGACGCTAGACGCGGAACGGGCCGCCGTACAAGGGGATTTCGACGGACAAGGGGATGGCGGTGTGCGGGGGGATGCCGGTCACAGCACCTTCCGGTGGACCAGCGCCGACAGCATCAGCGCGCCCGGCAGCAACGGCACCCACACCGTCAGGACGCGGTAGCCGATGACGCTCGCCGTGGCCAGGTCCATGGGGGCGCCGAACGCGACCATCGTGAACACCGTCGCCGCGTCCACGGGACCGATCCCGCCGGGTGCGGGAACGGCGCCGGCCGCGGTGCTGGCGGCGAGGAACGCGAGGACGACCTGCGCCCAGGACAGCGGCATGCCGAGCGAGGCCCCGACCGAGAAGATCACGGTCGCCTGGAGCACCGGCGCGGCGGCCGCTCCGCCCCACAGGGCGAGGATCCGGCTGGGCATGGTGTGCAGCTGCCGTACGTCGGTCAGGGCGGTGCGGAAGCAGCGGAGGACCGGGCGGCGCAGCGGAGGTACTACCGCCAGGAGCAGGGCGGCCGTGCCGAGCGCGAAGCCCAGCCCGCCGAAGGCGAGGACCAACGACCAGCCCCGCGGGACGAGTTGGCCGAACCTCAGCATCTCGGGGAAGGCGATGAGGAAGGCGACGAGCACGATGGTCTTCGCGATCGGCCTGACGAGCGAGTACAGGGCGAGCGAGGCGGTGGCGCGGGCGAGGGGGATGCCGCGGCCCTGGAGGAAGCGCAGCGTCACGGCGTGGGCGCCGATGCTGGCCGGCAGCGCGTGGTTGGCGGCGCCGGCGGCGAACTGCGAGGCGATCAGCAGCCCGGTCGGCAGCCGCTCGGGCACGGCACCCTGGCGGACGAGGGCGGCGGTCCCCCAGCCGAGGCAGGTGAAGAAGAACGCGGCGAGCAGCCACCAGGGGTCGGCGGAGGCGAGCCGGGCCGTGCCGTCGTACATGGCACGCCAGTCGACCGTCGCCCACACCACGATCAGCAGCAGGGGCAGCAGGGTCAGGATCTTGGTGACGAGGCGTGCCGCGGAGGGGAGGCGGAAGGGGACGGGGGCGGGAGTGGGGCCGGCGGTGGGGACGGGGAGCGGCCCGGGGAGCGGCCCG
>NZ_JBXVPZ010000398.1:0-9165 GCF_057961495.1 Streptomyces sp. P5F9
GGCGGGTGGGCAAACGACCAAGGCCGACCCGCCTCACCGCCCAGCCAACGTCACCGCCTGATCCAGTGCCTGCAAGAACCGGTTCACTGTCGCCCGGTCCCGCACCGCGAGCCGTAGCCACTGCTCGTCCAGCCCCGGGAACGTGTCCCCACGGCGGACGGCGAAACCGAGGTCGCGCAGGTGCCGTCGTACAGCAATCGCATTCGGGACGCGGACGAGGACGAACGGGCCCTCGGCGGGTTCCATGACGCGGAGGCCGTCGGGGGCGAACTCGGCCAGCCCGGCGACGAGATGGGCGCGGTCGGCGGTGACGCGGTGGGCGGCGTGGGCGGCTTCGGCGAGGGCCTGCGACTCCATGCAGGCCTCCGCCGCGGCGAGGGCCGGCGTGGACACCGGCCACAACGGCTGAGCCCGCTCCAGCTCCGCGATCGTCTCGGGGGCGGCAAGGACGTAGCCGATCCGCAGTCCCGCCAGACCCCACGTCTTGGTGAGGCTGCGGAGGACCACCAGGCCGGGGATGTCGGTCCGGCCCGCCAGCGACTCCCGTTCACCCGGCACCGCGTCCATGAACGCCTCGTCGATCACCAACGTCCGCCCGGGGCGGGCGAGTCGGGCGATCACCGCAGCGGGGTGCAGGACGGACGTCGGGTTCGTGGGGTTGCCGATCAGTACCAGATCCGCGTCCTCGGGGACCGCCCGCACCGACCCCGCATCCAGCCGGAACCCGTCCGCCTCCCGCAACAGCACCCGCGCCACCGAATACCCCGCGTCCCGCAGCGCCGCCTCCGGCTCAGTGAACTGCGGGTGCACGACCACCGGCTGACGGACCTTCAGCGCGCGGGCGAGCAGCACGAAGGCCTCGGCGGCACCGGCCGTGAGCAGCACCCGTTCCACCGGCAGCCCGTGCCGCGCCGCGACCGCGGCCCGAGCCGCCCGCCCGTCCGGGTAGGCGGCGAGACCGGTCAGCGAACCGGCTATCCGCTCGCGCAGCCAGGCCGGGGGAGTGTCCGCGCGGACGTTGACGGCGAGGTCGATCAACTGGGCGCCGTCGTCCCGGACTTCGACGTCACCGTGATGACGGAGATCGTGAGCTCTGTCCGTCGGATCGTGGTCGTGGGCTCTGTCAGTGCGCATGGGCGTGCCCACCGTGATGGTGATGACCGTGGTGGTGACCGTCGTGGTGGTGACCGTCGTCGTCCGGGTGGAAGTGCGGCTGCTGAGGCTGCCCCACCTTGTCCTCGAAGCCCGGCAGCGCGATTCGGTACACGCACGAGTCGCAGTTCATCCGCAGATCACCCTTGACCGCCTCCCGGTACCGTTCCATCACCAGGTCCAGCAACTCCGGCTCCGGGCCTATGACTTCGGCGGACCGCACGTCGATCTCCGGGTGTGCCGCCGCCCAGCCCTCCGTCTGCTGCCGCACGCGCTCCGGCAGGATGCCGGTGAACAGGAAGTACGGCAGCACGACGATCCGCCGGGCGCCCAGCTTCACGCACCGGTCCAGGCCGCTCGGCACGTCCGGCGCCGCGAGCGACACGAACGCCGGTTCCACGCCCGCGTATCCGCGCCCCTCCCACAGCAGCCGCGCCGCCTTGTGCACCTCGGCGTTGGCGTCCGGGTCCGTCGACCCGCGCCCCACGAGCAGCACGGTCACGTCGGCCCGGTCGGCGGGCGTCCGCGCCGACTCGCCGAGCGCCTCGTCGAGCCGCCGCTCCAGCACCTTCAGCAGCGAGGGATGCGGGCCCAGCGGACGCCCGTACGTGTACGAGATCCCCTCGTGCCGCTCCTTCTCCCGGGCCAGCGCCGCCGGGATGTCCCCCTTGGCGTGCCCGGCGGACACCAGCATCAGCGGTACGGCGGCGAACCGGCGCACCCCCCGCTCCACCAGCTCGGTCACCGCGTCGCCCAACGGCGGCGGCGACAGCTCGATGAACCCGCCCGCGACGGGCAGTTCGGGGTGACGGCGGCCCAACTCCTGTACGAAGGACCGGAACGCCTCGGCTCCGGCCTCGTCCCGGGTGCCGTGTCCGGCGATGAGCAGGGCGGGCGGCGGGGTGGTCACGATTTCTCCTCGACATGGGAAACGGGTTGATACAGCAGGGCGTTGAGAGCAGCCGCGGCCACCGCCGAACCGCCCTTCTCGGACACGTTGCTCACCGCGGGCAGCCCGCTCTCGCGCAACGCGGCCTTGGACTCGACCGCGCCGACGAAACCGACCGGCAGCCCGATGACGAGCGCGGGGGAGGCGTCCAGCGTCAGCAACTCCTCCAGGGCGGTCGGCGCATTGCCGATCACCCAGAGGGCACCGGGCCCGACCTCCTCGTAGGCGAGCCGGATCGCATGTGCCGAACGGGTCAGCCCCGGCCCGGACTTGGCGTCCCGGAGCCTGCACACGGTCTCGCGCCGGGTGATCCCGGCCGCGACCATCCGCACGTCCACGACGACCGGTGCCCCGGCGTGCAGTGCGCTGTGCGCCTTCGCCAACTCGCCCTCGTCCAGGACGAGATCGGACGCGTACTCCAGATCGGCGGCGGAGTGGACGACCCGCTCCACGACCGCACGGGTCAGCGGCGGGAGGTGCGAGGTGTCCAGCCGGGCACGCAGCCGCCGGTAGGACTCCACCTCGATCGGATGAACCACACGGTCCACACGGTCCACAGAACTCACTTCGCCACCTCCTGCGATGACCGCGCCGCCTGCGAAGCCTGCCAGCGGTACCCGCGCGGCGTCACCATGCGCCCCGCGATGTCCCGGGTGGCCGTGTTGCCCACCGTCACCACCGTCATCATGTCGACCGTCGCCGGATCCAGCGCGGCCAGTGTCGTCAGCCGGCTGGACTCGTCGGGCCGCGAGGCGTTCCGTACGACACCGACCGGCGTCGTCGGCTCCCGGTGCTCGGCGAGGATCGCGAGGGCCTTCGGGAGCTGCCAGTCCCGGCCCCGGCTGCGGGGGTTGTAGAACGTCACCACGATGTCCGCCTCGGCCGCCGCCCGCACCCGCCGTTCGATGACCTCCCACGGCGTGTGCAGATCGGAGAGGCTGATGGACACGTGGTCGTGGCCGAGCGGCGCCCCGAGGATCGCCGAGGCGGCCAACGCGGCGGTCACGCCCGGGACTCCGACCACGTCGATGTCGTCGGACGCCTCCGCGAGCGCGGGCGAGGCCATCGCGTACACCCCGGCGTCACCACTGCCGATCAGCGCGACGGCCTGGCCCTTGCGCGCCTCGGCGACGGCGGTACGCGCTCGCTCCTCCTCGGCACCCAGCCCCGACTCCAGGACCACGGTCCCGGGCCGCAGCAGATCGCGGATCTGGTCGACGTACTGGTCGAGCCCCACCAGCACGGCGGCGCGCCGGAGTTCGGCCTTCGCACGCGGCGTGAGCAGATCCCGGGCCCCGGGCCCGAGCCCGACCACCGCGAGCCGCCCGCGCGCGACCCGCCGTACGACAGCACAGGTCGCCATCGCCGGCTGCCCGTCGGCACGCTCCGACTTCCGCTTGGGGACGAGGAGTTCGCCGCCGCCGACGAGCGCGGCGGCCTCCGCCACGGACGGCGTGCCCACGGCAGCGAGCGGCGCCTCGGACGGATTGGGCACCTCTACGGCGGCCAACTCCTCGGCGGAGTAGGTCACCAGCGGCACACTCAGGCGCTGAGCCGCCTGGACGATGCCGGGCTCGTCCGCCTTGGCGTCCACGGTGGCGAGTTCGGCGATGTTGCCGACGGACAGTTCCGCCTCGCGGAGAGCGTCGTAGACCAACGCGAGCACCTCGTTCACGGGTGCGCCCTTGGAGGCGCCGACGCCGACGACGAGGGACGGCGGCCGCAGCACGACCTCCCGCTCGCCGGGCCCGACCGCCCGATCGGTGACGCGGATGACATACGAGCCGCTGTCCGAGACCCGTAGCGGCGGCAGCGGCCACGCCAACTCGGCGTCCAGGGCCACCGGTTCGCCGTCCAGCAGGGCCCGCGTGACCCCGGCGACATCGCCCTCCACGGGGAACCCGAGCGTGTCCAGACCGGGCACACCCACCGCGTCCGTGGCCGTGGTCACCACCGGCTGTGCGGCAAGCAACTCGCCCACGTCCACGGCGAGTTCATTGGCCCCGCCGCCATGTCCGCCCACCAGCGACACGGCGAACCGTCCGCCCTCGTCGACGCACACGACCCCCGGGTCGGTCCGCTTGTCGCCCAGCAGTGGGGCGATCAGCCGTACGACGGCTCCCGTGGCGAGAAAACACACGAGCTGCTCGCACTCCGCGAACGCGGCCCGGACGGCGTCCCCGACGGGACCCTCGTACACGCGCGTACGGTCCGGCCACGCGGCGGCCAGCCGGTCGCGCGCGGCGGCGCCCGACGCGGTGGCGGAAATGAGGCCGATCACAGAGCAACTCCTTCTGGAGACACGGGGGTTCGGATCCCCCACAACAGAAAAACGGGATTGGTGGCCGCGAGCCGGGTCACATCACCCGGCAG
Organism: Streptomyces sp. P5F9; assembly: GCF_057961495.1. NCBI lineage: Bacteria > Bacillati > Actinomycetota > Actinomycetes > Kitasatosporales > Streptomycetaceae > Streptomyces > Streptomyces sp. P5F9. Next base: position 4,475 of record NZ_JBXVPZ010000398.1, read on the forward strand.
CGGCGCCAGCCGGGACGACTGCAACAGCACCCCGTCGACGTCGAGCCCGGCAGCCGAGAGAGCCTCCCGCACGGCCGGTACCCGGTCCAGCGCGGCCATCGCGACGACCACGGTCCGCCGGGCCCGCCGCGCGCACGCGGTGACGATGGCGGGCAGTTCGCGCCCGCCCCCGCCGACGAACACGGCGTCGGGATCGTCGAGGTCGGACAGCACGGTCGGCGCCGCCCCGTGCACGGTGTGCACGTCGACGCCGTGCGCCTCGGCGTTGGCTCGGATCCGCTCGACACCGTCCCGGGTCTTCTCGACCGCGGTGACGGCGGCGCCGAGCCGCGCGCACTCGACGGCCACGGACCCGGAGCCCGAGCCGACGTCCCAGACCAGGTCGCCGAGGCGCGGCCCGAGCCGGGCCAGCGCCAGCGCCCGTACCTCGAACTTGGTGATCATCGAGTCCCGGTGCTCGAACTCCCGCTCGTCCAGCGCCCATCGGGCCGGTCCGACGGCAGCACCGGCGACCGTCCGCACGGCACCCAGCACCCGCGCCTCGTCCAGACACAGCACCACGCTCACCGCCGTACCCCAGTCCCGGGCGGCTGCCTCGGCGGGCGTGACCCGCTCCACCCGCTCCTCCCCGGACCCCAGCGCGGACGCGACGACGAGGACACGCCCGCCGGTCCGGTGGGTGAGCGCGGCGCCCAGCTCGGCGGGTCCGGCCCCCGGCCCGGTCAGCACGGCGACCTTGGGATGCGCGCGGCACGCGTTGACCGCCGTACGCAGATCGCGTCCGTGCGCGCTGACGACGACCGCGTCGTCCCAGGTCAGCCCGGCACGCGCGAAGGCGGTGGCGACGGAGGAGACGCCGGGGCGTACGTCGAGGGCGTCGCTGGAGAACCGTTCCGCCAGCGCCCGTACGATCCCGAAGAACCCGGGGTCCCCCGAGGCCAGCACGACGACCGGCTCGCCCTTCCCGACGTAGGCCTCGATGGTGTCGAGCGCGGGCGCCAGCGGACCGAGGACGACCTGCTCGGCGTCCTCAGGGACGGTGACGGCGGCGAGGTGGCGCCGGCCGCCGACGACGAGCCGGGCGCCGTAGAGCACGTCCTCCGCGGCTACCGCTCCCGTCCCCATCCCCACGACCGTGATCACGTGCTCGCACCCCGGGAGCGCAGGGCCCGGCGGGCCTCCGGGTCGGCCTTGCGGTAGCCGTGGAAATGGCCGGGGTGGTAGAGGTGCGAGCGGGTGCCGTGGGCGTCGAGGGCCGGGCCGACCAGGAAGAGGGTGTGCTTCCAGAGCTTGTGCTCCTTGACCGTCTCCTCCAGCGTGCCGACCGTGCACTTCACGATCAGTTCCTCGGGCCAGGTCGCCTGGTAGGCGACGACGACGGGCGTGTCCGTCGGATAGCCGCCCTCCAGCAGCTCCCGTACCAACTGCCCGCTGCGGGCGGCCGACAGGAAGATCGCCATGGTGGTGCCGTGGCGCGCGAACTCCCGGACCTCCTCCCCGGGCGGCATCGGCGTCTTGCCCCCGCCGAGCCGGGTGAGGACGACGGACTGCGCGACCTCGGGGATCGTCAGCTCGCGCTGCGCGAGGGCGGCGACGGCGGAGAACGCCGAGACACCCGGGACGATCTCGGTCGCGATCCCGATCGCGGCGCACCGGTCGACCTGCTCCTGAGTACCGCCCCACAGGGCAGGATCACCGGAGTGGATACGGGCGACGCGCAGCCCCTCGCTCCGGGCCCGCTCGTAGACGGCGACGACGTCCTCCAGGGACATCGTCGCCGAGTCCAGGATCTCGGCGCCCACGCGCGCGTGGTCGAGGACCTCGGCCTGCACGAGGCTGGCTGCCCAGATCACGACGTCGGCCTCGGCGATGGCGCGCGCGGCACGGAACGTCAGCAGGTCGGCGGCGCCGGGGCCGGCACCGACGAAGGTCACCTTGCCGGTGGGGGTATCGGCATCGGCCATGGGTCGGATCCTCTCAAACACACCATGCGGAACATACGGAACGGGGGAGACGTGGGAGACGTGGGAGACGTGGGGAACGTCAATACGAATAGGGGCGGAGTGGGCCAGGATGTGCGCGAACAGGGGTTGATCGGATAGCAAGGGGACTATGGCGGTCTTCGTCGCGCTCGGCGCGTTCCTGATGACGCTGGCCGGCGGCTGGACGGCACAGCGCGTGACCGACCGCCGTCATCTCGTCCTGGGCCTGGCAGGCGGCCTGATGCTGGGCGTGGTCGGCCTCGACCTGCTGCCGGAGGCGCTGCACGCGGCGGGCCGCGAGGTCTTCGGCGTACCGGCCGCCCTGCTGCTCTTCGTGGCCGGCTTCCTCGTGGCCCATCTGGTCGAACGCCTGCTCGCCGCCCGCCAGGCCGCCCATGGCGCGGAGGAGAGCAACGGCAGGGCCCCCGAGGTGGGCCTCACAGCCGCCGCCGCGATGGTCGGCCACAGCTTCATGGACGGTGTCGCGATCGGCGCCGCCTTCCAGGTGGGCGGCGGCATGGGCACGGCGGTCGCGCTCGCGGTCATCGCCCACGATTTCGCGGACGGCTTCAACACGTACACGATCACGAGCCTGTACGGCAACGCCCGCCGCAAGGCGATCGCGATGTTGGTCGCGGACGCGGCGGCCCCGGTGGCGGGCGCCGCCTCGACGGCCTTCCTCACCATCCCGGAGGCCCTGCTCGGCGGCTATCTCGGCTTCTTCGGAGGCGTGCTCCTCTACCTCGCCGCCGCCGAGATCCTCCCCGAGGCCCACCACGAACACCCCGCGCCCGCGACGCTGCTGTGCACGGTCGCGGGGGCGGCGTTCATCTGGCTGGTGGTAGGCCTCGCGGCCTGATCCACGGCATCCACGGCATCTACGACCGGTCACAGTTTCCCGCCCCGCCCGCCCTCACGCCGCGCGGGCGCGATGAGCGTGGAGAGGTAGGGCAGCGGCTCCCCGTCCAGTTCGGCGGCCGGCCGGATCGACTCCTCGGGCAGCCCGAGCGCCGACCCCCACACCGCGTCCTCGATCCGCCCGGTCTCCCTGAGCGCCTCGGCGACCTCCGCCGCCTGCCGCCCGAACTTGTACGCCACGACCGTCCCCGGCCCGGCGAGCGCGTCCTTGAGCACGGCGGCCCCCGCGGTCACGGGCACGAGCGTGAGCGGCTCGGTCCCCTCCGTGAGTACGGCCCCGGACCGCGCGGCGAGATCCTGCATGGCGGTGATCCCGGGCACGGTCTCCACAATGACCCCCGGCACCAACTCCCCGATGGTCAGGGCGAGATAGGTGAAGGTGGAGTAGACGTTGGGGTCCCCGATGGTGGCGAACGCGACGATGCTGTTCGCGCCGAGCAGCCCGGCGACGGTGGCCCCCGCGGCATCCCAGGCGGCCTCACGCCGAGCCCGGTCGCTCCGCTCGTTGAGCGCGAACACAACCCGAAGAACCTTCTCCTCGGGCACGTAATGCAGAACGGTGGCCTCGGCCCGCCCCCGCTCACCGCTGTCCATGACCGGCACCACCACGACATCGGCGGCCCGCAGAGCATTGACACCCTTGACGGTCACCAGCTCCGGATCGCCGGGACCCACCCCGACTCCGATCAACCTGCTGCTGCTCATGACGTCCGGCACCTCTCCACGAACCGACGGGCCACACCGGGCTCGGCCGCCCAGTGCGTGTGCAGATAACTCGCGTGCACACCCTGTTGTACGAAACCTTCGACCCGCCGCTCAGGGGCGCGAACCCCCCAGGCGGGAGCCGCCCCCGAGCCGGGCTCGACGACGGTCCGATGAAACTCGTGCCCCCGCATCCGCGTCCCGGCCACGGCCAGCACACTGTCGCTCAACGCGACGGCATCCCGATACCCCAGAGTCAGCCGCTCGCTCATCCGCGCGGACGCATCGAGCACCCCGCACATCGGCATCCCGTCCAACTCCCGGCCCAGGTAGAGGAGTCCGGCACACTCGGCGGCGACAGGAGCCCCACTCTCCGAGAGGGCGGAGACGGCCTTGCGCAACGGCTCGTTGGCGGACAACTCCGCGGCATACACCTCCGGGAACCCGCCCCCGATCACCAACCCACGTGTCCCGTCCGGGAGTTGTTCGTCATGGAGCGGATCGAACACGACGACTTCGGCACCGGCCGCGGTGAGCAGTTCGGCATGCTCGGCGTAGGAGAAGGTGAAGGCGGGCCCGCCGGCGACGGCAACGGTGACTTTTGAACGCGGCTGGGCGGCATTGTCAGCCTGTCCGGTCACTTGTTGGCGCAGCCCGGCACTTTCAGCCCGTCCGTTCACTTCTGGGCGCTGGCCTGCAAAATCAGCCCGTCCGGCGTTTGAGGACGAGGCCCCTTCAGGACCGAAGCGGGGGTCTGGGGGCGCAGCCCCCAGGGACGGGACGGGTAGGGGCGGAGGGGGCGAAGAAGCCAAGGCCTCAGCCGCATCCCAAGCCGCACACGACAACGCCCCCGCACTACGCGCCAGCGCGAACAACCCCTCAAGATCACACCCGGCGACCACCTGCGCCCCCATAGCCGCAACAGCGTCCACCGCGGCCGACTGCCGTTCTGCGACCGGCACCAACCCCAAATGCCGAGAAGGCGTATCCACCTGAGGAGCCCGCCGCAACACCCCCAGCACAGGCACCCCCGCCGAGTCCAACGCCTCCCGCAACAGCGCCTCATGCCGGTCCGACGCAACCTTGTTG
>NZ_JBXVPZ010000399.1:0-9135 GCF_057961495.1 Streptomyces sp. P5F9
GGTTCATACGGGGTGGGCCTCGCTGCGGTGTTTGCGGAGCAGGACGTTCGCGTCGGTCTCGGCGCTGTAGTCACGCGCGGTGCGTGCCGCCGCCCGGACCTCGGCCAGTTCCGCGCACCCCGCGCAACCGGGGGCCGGCTGCGGCGGGAGGGCGACCAGGAACGGGGCGTCGGTGCGGGCGCGGTAGTTCGCCGCGCGGACCCCGGCGCGTAGGCGCTCCGCGTCCGTGGCGGGTCGGAGCGACTCGGGGTCGGCCTGCCATTCGCGCCCACCGCCGACCGGACGCAACAGGGCGTAGGGCCCTGCCTTGTCCTGGTACTCGCCGACCGTGTCGGTCGCCGGGTCGTAGAGCAGCGTTCCGGGTTCCATCGGCGCCTCCTCCTCTTCCTCTTTATGCAACTTCCATACAGAATGCGACAGTTGCACTACTCTGTGCATTCCTGGGTGTGTTACGAGGATGACCCAGGGCGGAGGCGAATGCAGCGCCAACGGGCTCAACTTCCGCGCGGGGCACGCCAAATTCCACAAATTCCACATCCACGGGAGGTCGAGATGCCGCAACGGCTGGTGGTCACGGAACGCAGCCATGAGCCCAGGAAGCGGTTTGCCGAGGAACTGCGAAGGTTGAGGCGTGAACGGGGCCTGAGCCTGCGGGAGTTGGGGAAGGCGTTGGGATGGGACGCGTCGCAGTTCGGGAAGATGGAGCGTGGCGGCACGCTGGGTGGGCCCGAGGTCGTACAGGCGTTGGATCAGTACTACGGCACGGCGCCGCTGCTACTCACCCTGTGGGAGTTGGCAGTTGGTGACCCGAGGCAGTTCAAGGAGCAGTACCGGCGGTACATGGCGCTGGAGGCCGAGGCTTTGGGGTTGTGGCAGTACTCCGTGAGCGCTCCGCCAGGTCTGCTCCAGACGGACGGGTACGTGAGGGAGGCCCTCACGGCAGGCGGGCTCCGCGGCGAAGAACTGGAGCAGCAGGTCGAAGCGCGCGTGCGGCGACGGAAGTTGCTGGAGGGCGAGGACGCACCGCCGTTCCGCGCCATCATCTCCGAAGCGGTGTTGCGCATGGGGATGCGCGACAAGCAAGCCTGGCGTCAGCAGTTGGGGTTCCTGGCCGAGGTGGCGGATCACCCGAACATCACGCCCCACGTCCTGCCGTTCGGCAGTGGAGTCCACGGTCTGACGAACACCGACACCATGTTCCTGAGGCTGCCCGACGGTCGTACCGTGGCTTACACAGAGAACGATGTGCGCGGCGAACTGATCGAGGAAACCGAACGGGTTGAGCGCCTCCAACGTGCATATGATGCGGTACGCGACCTGGCCATGTCCCCGGCGGAGTCGCGATCGTTCGTCCTGCAGATGTTGGAGGAAGTGCCGTGCGAGCCATCGACTTGAGCAACGTGACGTGGCGCAAGAGCAGCTACAGCAACACGGACGGCGGCAACTGCGTCGAGGTCGCCTCCAACCTCCCCCTCGTCCCCGTCCGCGACAGCAAGAACCCCGACCACGGCACCCTGATCTTCGGCGTCGACGCCTGGTCGGAGTTCGTAAGCTCGGCTAAGGCTCAGTAGACCAACGCCTGCGTACCGTCGGCCATTACCTCCTGTACGAACACCTGTGCCCCGGCGATCCGCACGCCTTTGATGACGTCCTTCTCCGTGATGTCCCGGCGGGCCGCGCACTGTGTGCACAGGGTGACGCGGCCCGCGGCCAGGATCGAGTCGATCAGGTCGGGCAGCGGGGCGGCGTGCGGGAGTTCGAACTCGGCGGCGCGGCCCGGCAGGGCGAACCACGCGGATTCGCCGGTCAGCCACAGGGAGACGTCCACTCCGCTGGCGACGGCGACCGCGGCCACCGTGAACGCCTGTGAGCAGCGTTCGGGGGCGTCGGCACCTGCGGTCACCTTGATCACGAGCTTCTTCGACATGACCGAATCGTAATCAACTTCCTTACAACTCCCTGTGTTGGCCATGGGTCTCCTGTGCGCGCATATGGAATGCGCACGTCATGTTCCGTGGGGGACGTTTTGGAAGTACCGGAAGAATCCATCGAAGAAGTGCCGGATCCGGAGCCGGAGTCGGGCCCGGAGACAGAGCCGGAGGCAAGCCCGGAGTTGGGGCCCGCGCCCCGCCCGCGTCGCCGAGGCCGCACCACCCTCCTCATCGCCGTCGCCGCCGTGCTCGGTGTCGTAGCCGGTATCTGTACGGGTTACCTGGTCCAGGCGGACCGCGCACCCGACGCGCTGCCCTCCCTCTCCCAGGCCACGCTCACCCAGGCGAAGGGGCCGGCTCCGGAGCCGCTGTCCGCCGCCCAGGACCGCAGGGTCAAGACGGACGGCGACCTGCGCAAGCTGCTGCTGAAGAGGCCGAGCGGGGCCCGGGACGCGGGCTACGACGTCGGCGTCGACGGGTGGATGGACCTGGCCGAGTACGCGGAGACGTTCGACGAGCCGGCCGACGCGTTCAGCGACCTCGTCGCCAGTGAGTTCCGGCGCGCGGCCGTCGCCAACTGGCGGGAGGGCAGTTCGCTCTTCGTCGAGATCCGGCTCGTGCAGTTCCGCCAGGAGGACGAACTAGTGGTGGCCGACGACTCGGACGACGCCTACTACTGGGCCGAGAAGAAGTCCGACACCGACAGCTGGCCCATCCCGGGCACGGGCGACGGGATGGCGTACGTCCACAACTCGCCGGACAGCGAGGCCGGTTACACGGACGTCTACAACGCTGAGGCGCACGCCTGGCGCGGTGACGTCGAGATGGACATCTGGGTCTCCTCGGCGAAGCCCGTCCCGAAGAAGAAGATCATGGATCTGGCCGAGCGGCAGATGGAGCGGCTGTGACCACCGAGAACCCCACCGAACGGGTGGAGCCGGAACCGGAGCCGCAGCCTGAGGCGCAGCCGGTGACGGAGACGCAGCCCGAGGCGGACGTGCTCGTCCCCGAACTCGTCGGCAGCACCGAGGAGTTGACCCCCGAGACCGTCAGGAAACCGGTGCGCAAGGGCCGTTCCGCCGCGATCGCTGGGGCCGTGCTGCTCGTCGTCGCCGTGGTCGGCGCGGCCGGGTACACCGTCGTGACCGTGAACGGCGCGGACCGGGACGCGGGCGACGCCGTATGGAAGTTCCCGAAGGTGTCCACGGAGAAGGCGGAGGGCGCCGCCAAGCCGACCGGGCTCGCCGCGGCGCTCGTGCCGTACGGCCCGGACGGCTGGAGCCAGGGGCCCGACCTCGCGGAGTACGGCCATGACGTGGCGTTCACCGGGGCGCAGGCGGCGGCGCTGCGCAAGGAGTCGCTGAAGGAACTGCCGGCCAAGCAGCGCAAGCCGCTGGAGAAGGAGATCGACAAGCAGCACACCAAGGGCCTGGCCATGCGCAGCTACGTCAGCACCGACGAGCAGGCGTCCGTCTACACGGACAAGGCGTCGACGGTGAGCATCGTGCTGGCCCAGATCGCGGACAAGACGGCGGTACGCAACGCGTCCCGCTTCCAGAACGAGTTCTTCGACTCCCTGGGCATCTTCCGTCCCGGCCCGTCGATCAACGGCTACAAGAACGCCGAGTGCTTCCTCTCGCCGAAGAGCACCGACGAGAAGCTCGACACGATCTACTGCTCCGCCTACCAGGGGGAAGTCCTGGTCACCCTCACGGCGAAGTCCGCCCGCCCTATGCAGACGTACGCCATCGGCCGGCTGCTCCAGGAACAACTCGACCGCATCAAGGACCCGGGGGAGGCGGTATGACCGACCAGCAGCATGAGAAGGCCGTGGAGACCGCCCAGCCAACCCCTGAGCCGGAACTCGCCCCCGAACTTCCGGCGACCGCCGAAAACCCGGCCGTCGAACCCTCGGCGACCGCCGAGAGCCCGACCGTCGAACCTCCGGCGACCGCCGAGAGCCCGGCCGTCCCGGAGCCCCCGCTCTTCCCGCCCACCGTCCTCCAAGAGCAGGACCCCCAACCCGTCCCCGCCGGGAAAGACCGCCGGGTCCTGCGCGCGGTGCTCCGCTGGACCGCCGCCGTGGTCGTGTTCGCGGTGGCCGGGGCCGGGACGGCGTACGGGATCACCGACATGAAGCGGTCGGACGTGCCCGGGCTCGGGACGGAGTCGGACGGGCGGTGGGACTACCCCGTGCTCACCAAGCCGCCGCTGCCGAAGGGCAGCCCGGGGCCGCTGGCCGAGGCGAACCCGGCGGGGTCCCACTTCGCGGACCTGCGGGCGCTGGTGCTCCCGGCGCCGAAGGGGGCCACGGGCGACAAGGCGCTCGACGGCAGTGACGGCTGGCTGGCCACGAAGGTGTTCCTCGCCGAGTTCTCCTCCGGCGACGACCGGACCGAGCTCGCGCAGAAGCTCACCGACGACGGCCTGCGGCACATCGCGGCCCGCGGCTGGACCACCTCGGACGGCACGCACACCCGGATCTACCTGCTCCAGTTCGACACGGCGACGGTCGCCGACGGCCTGGTCTCGGGGAGCCTGGGCGGATACTCGGCGCCCACGTACCCGGTACGCGGCGCCGACGGCTACGAGTCGGACGACGACTTCCCGGACGCGGCCAAGGTCACGGACATCTCGCTCCTGCCGTACGTCGAGACGAAGCCGTACGGCGCCGAACAGGTCCGCGAGGCGTTCCTCACGGCCGGCGACACCGTCGCGATGATCGTGCAGTCGAGGAAGGGCCGCGCGGAGGCCGTTCCGTTCCAGCAGACGGTCACCCTGCAGAGCCAGCTGCTCGCCTAGCCGTACCTCACCACGAGGGCCGGGTCCCAGCCGCGTAAGCTGGGGCCCGGCCCTGTGTACATATGCGTACCGCACCACGCTCATCCGAGCTTGTCCGAGGAGCACCCGTGGAGATCTTCTTCGAAACCCTGCTGGTCCTGGTCTGCGTCGGCGTCCTCGCCTTCGCCGGACTGACCGTGAAGAAGCTGTACCAGGGCCAGCGCTGACCCCCACCGAGGAACTGCTGACGTCATGATCGAGATCCCGTCCGACCTCCACAAGGACCTGGTCCCCCTCGTCTTCCTGCTCGGCGAGTGGGCCGGCGCGGGCGTTCACGACTTCCCGGGCTCCGAGAAGTGCAACTTCGGCCAGGAGGTCTCCTTCACGCACGACGGCCGCGACTTCCTGGAGTACCGCTCCCACACCTGGGTCCTGGACAACGACGGCAACAAGGTCCGCCCCCTGGAGACCGAGTCCGGCTTCTGGCGCATCGACGCCGACCGCAAGGTCGAGGTCACGATGACCCGCGACGACGGAGTCGTCGAGATCTGGTACGGCGAACTAGCCAAGCAGAAGCCCCAGATCGACCTGGTCACGGACGCCGTCGCCCGCACCGCCGCCTCGGGCCCCTACACCGGCGGCAAGCGCCTCTACGGCTACGTCAAGAGCGACCTCATGTGGGTCGGCGAGAAGCAGACCCCCGAGGTCGAACTCCGCCCCTACATGTCCGCCCACCTGAAGAAGATCGTCACCCCGGACGAGGTCGAACGCTGGGCGAAGGCCCTCCCGGACGACATGCCGGACGACGGGATCGCTTTCTTCAAGTAGTTCTACACTTCCAGTGTGGTGAGCACCGACTGGAAGAGTGACCTCAGGCAGCGCGGCTACCGGCTGACGCCGCAGCGACAGCTCGTGCTCGAAGCCGTGGACACCCTGGAGCACGCGACCCCCGACGACATTCTCGGCGAAGTACGGAAGACCGCGTCGGGGGTCAACATCTCCACCGTGTACCGGACCCTGGAACTCCTGGAGGAGCTCCAGCTGGTCAGCCACGCGCATCTCGGGCACGGGGCGCCGACGTACCACCTCGCGGACCGGCACCATCACATCCATCTGGTCTGCCGGGACTGCACGAACGTCATCGAGGCCGATGTCGAAGTGGCCACCGAGTTCCGGGCCAAGCTGCGGGACACGTTCGGCTTCGAGACGGACATGAAGCACTTCGCGATCTTCGGCCGCTGCAAGGACTGCGCGCAGCAGAATCCGACCGGTAAGACGTCAGCTGAGTCTTCAACTACCGAGTCGTAGGCTTACCCGTATGAAGAGCCCCCTGTTGTCCGTGCCCGGCGCCGTCCCCGCCGAAGGAGTGGACGAAGGCGTCGCCGCCCACTACGGCGACCTGTTCCGTGAGCAGCGCGCCCTCGCCGACGGCACCGGTTTCGTGGACCTCTCGCACCGCGGGGTCGTCGCCGTCACCGGTGACGACCGGCTGAGCTGGCTGCACCTCCTGCTCACCCAGCACGTCAGCGACCTCCCCACCGGCGTCGCCACCGAGGCCCTGATCCTCTCCGCGCACGGCCACATCGAGCACGCCCTGTACCTCGTCGACGACGGCACCACGGTGTGGATGCACACCGAACCCGACACCCAAGAGGCGCTGATCGCCTACCTGGAGTCGATGAAGTTCTTCTACCGCGTCGAAGTCACCGACCGCACAGCTGAGTTCGCGGTCGTGTACGTCCCCGCCGGTTCCATCGCCGAGGTCCCGGCCGGTGCCGTCGTACGCGAGACGCCGTACGGCCGCGATCTCTTCCTCCCGCGCGAGGACCTGGAGTCGTACGCCCAGAAGTCCGGTCCCCCGGCCGGGATCCTCGCCTACGAGGCGCTGCGCGTCGAGCACCACCGCCCCCGCCTCGGTTTCGAGACCGACCACCGCACCATCCCGCACGAGCTGGGCTGGATCGGTACGGCGGTCCATCTCCAGAAGGGCTGCTATCGCGGCCAGGAGACGGTCGCCCGAGTCCAGAACCTGGGCAAGCCGCCGCGCCGCCTCGTCTTCCTCCACCTCGACGGCAGCGAGGTCCATCTCCCGGGCCACGGCACGGAGTTGAGGCTCGCGGAGGAGGGCGCGGACGGTCGCAAGATCGGCTTCATCACGACCTCCGTACGCCACCACGAGCTGGGGCCGATCGCCCTCGCGCTGGTGAAGCGGAACGTGCCGCTGGACGCGCCGCTGCTGGCCGACAGCACGGCGGCCGCACAGGAAGTGGTCGTAGAACCCTAGGGTTTTCTAGAGGTCTAGGACCACCGTGAACGGACCGTCGTTCGTGAGCGAGACGCGCATCTGGGCGCCGAATCGGCCCGTCGCCACGGTGGCGCCCAGGGCGCGGAGTCGGGCCACCACCTCGTCGACGAGGGGCTCCGCGATGTCGCCGGGGGCGGCCGCGTTCCAGGTGGGCCGGCGCCCCTTGCGGGCATCGCCGTACAGCGTGAACTGACTGATCACGAGGAGCGGTGCGTCAATGTCGCTGCACGACTTCTCGTCGTGGAGCATGCGGATCGACCAGAGTTTGCGGGCGAGTTGGGCCGCCTTCTCCTTGGTGTCCTCGTGGGTGACGCCGACGAGGACGCACAGCCCCTCGCCCTCGATCGCCCCGACCGTCTCCCCGTCCACGACGACGCTCGCGCCGTCCACCCTCTGCACCACTGCTCGCATGGGTCCCATGATGCCGTGCGGACGGAAGCGGTTGTCGGGCGGCCGTAGGAGGGTCGATTTTTGATCCTTAACCCCCCATCTGGGGCCGTTCGGGGGCACTCGGTCACATAGCGGCCACTTGGGGTGGCACGATGCTGTCCACACGCCGGTCGAGGGGACGGTTCAGGCACATGAGCACACCGAGTACCGGGCAGCACCACGGGCCTGTCTCGCTGATCCGCGCGGGAGGACCGGCGGCCACGCGCCGCCCGCCCGTGCAGCGCGTCGACAGCCCGCTGCTGCCCGCCGAACCGCCCGCACCCGACCTGACCGCGCTACGGCTCCCGGAGCTGCGCGCGCTGCGCCGCGACGCCCAGCGCGACGAGGCCGACCTGAGTTACGTACGACGGCTCCTCCAGGGCCGGATCGACATCCTGCGCGCCGAACTGGCCCGGCGTTCTCCGGCGGGCGCGGCGTCGGTGGTCGACCGGCTGTCGGAGATCCTCACCGACGCCCCCGCCCGCCACCGCTCCTCGGCCCGGCACGTCACGCTGGGCACGCCGCACAGCGAGGAGTACCGGCTGCTGGCCGCCGAGATGCTCGCCGAGGTCGAACTCTCCGACCTGGAGGCCCGCACCGACCTGGAACTGACCACCGCGATGGGCCGCCTCGTACGGTACGAACAGCAGGTGTCCCGGCGCCGTCAGCTCCTCCAGCACACGGCCGACGGCTGTAGCGCGGAGATCGCCCGCAGGTACCGTGAGGGAGAGGCACAGGTGGACGATCTGCTGACGTGAGTGACGTGAGGGGGCCGATGTGACGACTGAGGATGCGGGCTCTGCGGGGGCCGCGCGGGTTGCGGGGGTCGCTGGGGTTGCCGCGGGGGCTTCTGATGCGCCCCCTCCGGTGCTCGCGGAGGTCGTCCGCTCCGGCTTCGTGGAGAGTCTGCACCGGGGGAGCCTGGTGGTCCTGGCGGCGGACGGTTCGGTGGAACTGGCCCTGGGTGACGTGACGGCCCCGGTCTTCCCCCGCTCCTCCAACAAGCCGATGCAGGCGGCGGGCGTTCTGCGCGCGGGCCTCGACCTCACCGGCGAACGCCTCGCGATCGCCGCCGCGAGCCATTCCGGCGAACTCTTCCACCGCGATCTCGTACGCCGACTCCTCTCCGAACACGGCCTGAACCCAGGCCAGTTGCAGTGCCCACCGGACCTCCCCCTCGACCCCGTCGAGCAGGAGGCGTACCTGGCGTCGGGCGCCGTACGTGACCGCATCGCCATGAACTGCTCCGGCAAGCACACGGCGATGCTGGCGGCGAGCGCGCTGCGGGGCTGGCCGTTGGAGTCGTACCTGGACCCGGATCACCCGCTCCAAAAACTTATCCACAGGGTTGTGGAAGAAGTGTCGGGTGCGCGGGTCGCGGCTGTGGGCACGGACGGCTGCGGCGCCCCGCTGATGGCGATCAGCCTGACGGGCCTGGCCCGCGCCTACCGCTTCTTCGTCCTGGCCGCCCCGGGCTCGGCGGAACGCCGGGTCGCCGACGCGATGCGCGCTCACCCCGAGTACGTCGCCGGCACGCGGCGGGCCGACACGTGGTTGATGCGGGCGGTACCGGGTGCGTTGTCGAAGATGGGCGCGGAGGCGGTGCAGGCGGTTGCCCTTCCGGACGGGCGGGCGCTGGCGTTCAAGGTGGAGGACGGGGCGGGGCGGGCGGTCGGGCCGGTGTTGGGG
>NZ_JBXVPZ010000400.1:0-9121 GCF_057961495.1 Streptomyces sp. P5F9
GGGCAGCTGACATACCCCGAGCCTAATTAGTCCGCTTTGCCACGGAAAGTCGAGCGGTTCGGCCGCCAGGCCCCTAACCCGCCGCCACCAACAGCTCCGACTCCGCCTCCCGCTCCGCCATCCCCCGCAACGGCCCCTCCACGGAGGCCAGTCCGGCGTACGGACCCCGCTGCACGACACGCCCCTCGTCCAGCACGATCACCTCGTCCACGTCCTCCAGGCCCGCCAGCCGGTGCGTGATGAGCAGTGTCGTACGGCCTTCCGTGGCGGCCAGCAGATCGGCGGTGAGCGCGTCGGCGGTCGCCAGGTCCAGGTGTTCGGCGGGCTCGTCGAGCACGAGCACCGGGAAGTCGGCGAGCAGCGCGCGGGCGAGGGCCAGCCGCTGCCGCTGCCCGCCGGAGAGCCGCGCTCCGTGCTCACCTACGAGCGTGTCCAGGCCCTCGGGCAGCCCGTCGGCCCAGTCGAGCAGCCGGGCACGCTCCAACGCGGCCCGCAGTTCGTCCTCGGTCGCGTCCTTCCTCGCGAGGAGCAGGTTCTCGCGCACCGAGCTGTCGAAGAGGTGCGCGTCCTGCGCACACAGCCCGACGAGCCGTCGTACGTCGTCGCCGTCCAGGGCGTACGCGTCCACACCGGCCAGCGTGTACGTGCCGGCGTCCGCGTCCAGGAAGCGCAGCAGCACCTGCGCCAGCGTCGTCTTGCCGGACCCGGAGGACCCGACGACCGCGACCCGGCGACCCTTCTCCAGCGTCAGGTCGAGCCCGGTGAGCGCGTCCCGGTCCTGCCCGGTGTGCCGGGCGGCCAGTCCCCGTACGACGAGCGGGAAGGGTGTCGCAGGTGCCGGGCGAGGCCGCTCCGGTTCCCGTACGGGCTCGGGGGCGTCCAGCACCTCGTACACACGCTCGGCGCTCTTGCGGACCCGCTGCCGGTACTGCACGGCGAGCGGGAGTCCGAGGACGGCCTCGAAGGCGGCGAGCGGGGTCAGGACGACGACGGCCGTCAGGACACCGCTGAGCCGTCCGGCGGCGACGGCCTGGGCGGCCACGAGGGCGGTGGCGGCGACGGTCAGGCCGGAGATCAGCGCGGTGAGGCCGTCGCCGAGGGCGGTGGCCGTGGCGGCGCGTGAGGCGATCCGGGTGAGTGCGCTGTCCGCCCGCTTGGCCTCCGCAGTACGGGCGGGCAGTGCGCCGGCGACCGTCAACTCGGCGGTGCCAGTGAGCAGTTCGGTCACGCGGGTGGCGAGCACACCGCGGGCGGGGGCCAAGCGCCGTTCGGCACGGCGGGCCACGGCGCCGGTCACGAGGGGGACGCCGACGCCGGCCGCGAGGAGGCCGACCGCGAGGGCGGCACCGGCCTCGGGGAGCAGCCAGGCCGTGAAGCCGACCGTCGTGGCGGAGACGGCGACCGCGACCCCGGCGGGCAGCAGCCAGCGCAGCCAGTAGTCCTGGAGCGCGTCCACGTCGGCGACGAGCCGGGACAGCAGATCGCCGCGACGGGTGTCGCGCAGCCCGGCGGGCGCCAGCCGCTCAAGACGCCGGTAGACGGCGACCCGGGTGTCGGCCAGCATCCGCAGCACCGCGTCGTGCGACACGAGCCGCTCCGCGTACCGGAAGACGGCCCGCCCGATGCCGAAGGTCCGCGTCGCCGTCACCGCCACCATCAGGTACAGCACGGGCGGCTGCTGCGAGGCCCGCGAGATCAGCCACCCCGAGGTGCCCATGAGCCCAACGGCACTGCCCAGCGCGAGGCTTCCGAGCAGCAGCGCCATGGCGAGGCGACCGCGCCGCGCACCGGACATGGCACGGACCCGGGAGAGGACACCACCCGCATGTACAGCAAGCCGCGTCTCGGGCTCGTCGGCGACAGCGGAACTCACCGAGATGTCCTGGGCAGTCCGTGTCTCGGGGATCACCGGCCCGGCCTCCGCGTGCACCGCGGCCACGCCCTCCGTCAGCCGCACCACCCGGTCCGCGACCGCCAGCAGGGCCGGCCTGTGCACCACGAGCAGAACCGTCCGCCCGACCGCCAACCGCCGTACCGCCTCGACCACTTCGGCCTCGGTCGCTCCATCCAGCGCGGCCGTCGGTTCGTCGAGGAGCAGGACGGGCCGGTCGGCGAGGAAGGCCCGGGCGAGGGCCAGCCGTTGCCGCTGCCCGGCGGACAGCCCGGCCCCGTCCTCGCCGAGCACGCTCCCGATGCCCTCGGGCAGCGCGTTCACGAAGTCCAGGGCACCGGCATCGGCCAACGCCCGCCGTACGGCGGTGTCGTCGGCGTCGGGGCGGGCGAGCCGTACGTTCTCGGCGATCGTCCCGGCGTAGAGCTGCGGGCGTTGCGGCACCCAGGCGATCCGCGACCGCCACCGTTCCAGGTCGACGTCGGTGAGATCGACTCCCCCGACACGCACCCGGCCCTCGGTGGGCCGGACGAACCCCAACAGGGCGTTCAGCAGAGTGGACTTGCCCGAGCCGCTCGGGCCTACGAGGGCGACCGTCTCTCCGGGGGCCACAGCGAAGGACGCGTCCGAGACGGCGTCCGTGGACCGCCCGGGGTACCGGACCGTCACGCCCGCGAAGGCCAGGGCGTCCGACGGCACCTCGGTGGTGCCCGAGGCCGGTACCGGTGTCTCCAGTACCGAGAAGATCTCCTCGGCCGCGGCGAGACCCTCCGCCGCCGCGTGGTACTGCGCGCCCACCTGACGCAGCGGCAGGTAGGCCTCCGGCGCCAGGACGAGGACGACGAGACCGATATAGAGGTCCATGTCGCCGTGGACGAGGCGCATGCCGATCGTCACGGCGACCAGGGCCACCGAGAGCGTGGCGAGCAGTTCCAGGGCGAACGAGGAGACGAAGGCGATCCGCAGCGTCCGCATGGTCGCCTGCCGGTACTCGCCGGTGATGCGCCGGATCGAGTCGGCCTGCGCCTTGGCCCGGCCGAACACCTTCAGGGTCGGCAGCCCCGCGACCACGTCCAGGAAGTGCCCGGAGAGCCGGGAGAGCAACTGCCACTGACGGTCCATCCGGGACTGCGTGGCCCAGCCGATCATCACCATGAAGAGCGGGATGAGCGGCAGGGTGCCGACGATGATCGCCGCCGAGACCCAGTCCTCGGTGACGATGCGCGCCAGTACCGCCACGGGGACGACGATCGCGAGCCCCAACTGCGGGAGATAGCGCGAGAAATAGTCGTCGAGGGCGTCGACGCCCCGGGTGGCGAGGGCGACCAGCGAACCGGTCCGCTGCCCACTCAGCCAGCCGGGACCCAGCTCCACGGAACGCTCCAGCAGCCGCCCCCGCAGCTCCGACTTCACGGCGGCGCTGGCCCGGTGGGCGGCGAGTTCGGTGAGCCAGGAGACCAGAGCGCGGCCGACGGCGACCGTCGCCAACAGCAGCAGGGGAGTGCCGAGTTCACTCACGGACTTGCCGTGCTGGAAGGCGCCGACCACGACCTCGGCAATGAGCATCGCCTGCGCGATGACCAGCAGCGCCCCGACGGCTCCCAGGCCGACGACCGCCATCAGGAAGAGGCGGGTGGCGCGGGCGTATCGAAGTAGCCGTGGGTCGATTGGTTTCACGTGAAACACACCCTCATCTCGGGAGATCCCAACGGGGCATGTTTCACGTGAAACATGCCCCAATCGGGACTCAGTGCGCTGCCTCGGCGATGTGCTGCGTGCCGATCCGCTTGCGGAACACCCAGTACGTCCAGCTCTGGTAGAGCAGCACGATCGGCGTGGCGATCCCCGCGCACCAGGTCATGATCTTCAGGGTGTACGGGCTCGACGAGGCGTTGGTGACCGTGAGGTTCCAGTCCGGGTTGAGCGAGGACGGCATGACGTTCGGGAAGAGCGACAGGAAGAGCATCGCGACGGCGGCCACGATGGTGACCCCGGAGAACGCGAACGACCAGCCCTCACGCCCGAGTTGAATCGCCCCCAGCGCCGCGACCAATGCGACGACGGCCACGATCAGCGCGACCAGACTCTTGCCGTCACCGCTGTCGACCTGGGTCCAGATCAGGAAGGCCAGCGCCAACAGGGCGGTGACGAGTCCGACTTGGAGGGCCAGCTTCCGTGCCCGCACCCGGATGTCCCCGACGGTCTTGAGTGCCGTGAACACCGCGCCGTGGAAGGTGAAGAGCGTCAGCGTGACCAGGCCGCCGAGGATCGCGTACGGGTTGAGCAGGTCCCAGAAGGTGCCGGCGTAGTCGAAGTTCTTGTCGATCTTCACGCCCCGGACGATGTTGCCGAAGGCCACGCCCCATAGGAACGCGGGGAGCAGCGAGGTCCAGAAGATCGCCGTCTCCCAGTTGCGCTGCCAGTTCTCCTCGGGCCGCTTCGCCCGGTACTCGAAGGCGACGCCCCGGACGATCAGGCAGACCAGGATGATCAGCAGGGCGAGGTAGAAGCCGGAGAAGAGGGTGGCGTACCACTCGGGGAAGGCGGCGAAGGTCGCACCGCCGGCCGTGAGGAGCCAGACCTCGTTGCCGTCCCAGACCGGGCCGATCGTGTTGATCAGTACCCGCTTCTCGGTGCGGTCCCGGGCGAGCAGCTTGGTGAGGATGCCGACCCCGAAGTCGAAGCCCTCCAGGAAGAAGTAGCCGGTCCACAGGACGGCGATGAGGACGAACCAGACGTCGTGCAGTTCCATGACTGTGCAGCTCCCTCGGCCTAGTAGGAGAAGGCCATCGGCTTGTCGGCGTCCTGTGAGTCGCCGCCGATCTTCGTGGGCGGGTTGAGGTCGGCCTCGGTGAGTTCGGGCGGGCCGGCCTTGACGTACTTCGCGAGCAGCTTGACCTCGATGACGGCGAGGACGGCGTAGAGCGAGGTGAAGACGATCATCGAGGTGAGGACCTCGCCCTGGGAGACGCTGGGGGAGACCGCGTCACGGGTCTGGAAGAGGCCGTAGACGACCCAGGGCTGGCGGCCCATCTCCGTGAAGATCCAGCCCCAGGAGTTGGCGATCAGGGGGAAGCCGAGGGTCCAGATCGACACGAGCCAGTAGAGCTTGGTGAGTTTCGGGCCGAGGGCCTTCTTGAAGAGGACGACGTTCGGCACTTCATCCTCGGCGACCCGCAGATGCTGGGGCAGCAAGAACTTCTTGCGGGTCAGCCAGAGTCCGGCCAGGCCGATGACGAAGGACGCCATCCCGAAGCCGATCATCCAGCGGAACGCCCAGAAGGTGACGGGGATGATGGGCCGGTAGTCGCCGGGACCGTACTTGGCCTGCTCGGCCTTGTTGGTGTCGTTGATGCCGGGGACGTAGGAGCTGAAGTCGTCGTCGGCGAGGAACGACAGTATCCCGGGGATGGACAGCTCGACGGAGTTGTGGCCCTTGCTGACGTCGCCGTAGGCGAAGATCGAGAACGGCGCGGAGTCCTGGCCGTCCCACAGGGCCTCGGCGGCGGCCATCTTCATAGGCTGCTGCTTGAACATGACCTTGCCGAGGGTGTCGCCGCTGACGGCGGTGAGCAGACCGGCGATGGCGACGGTGACCAGGCCCAGCCGCAGCGAGCTCTTCATCACGGCGATGTGCTTCTTGCGGAACAAGTGGAAGGCCGCGATGCCGACCATGAACGCGCCGCCGGTCAGGAAGGACGCGGAGAGCGTGTGGAAAGCCTGCGCGAGCGCGGTGTTCTGGGTCAGCACGTGCCAGAAGTCGGTGAGTTCGGCACGGCCCTTCGCCTTGTTGATCTTGTAGCCGACGGGGTGCTGCATCCACGAGTTGGCCGCGAGGATGAAGTACGCCGACAGGATCGTGCCGATCGAGACCATCCAGATGCAGGCCAGGTGGATCCGCTTGGGCAGCTTGTCCCAGCCGAAGATCCACAGCCCGATGAAGGTGGACTCGAAGAAGAACGCGATCAGCGCCTCGAAGGCGAGCGGGGCACCGAAGATGTCACCGACGAACCGCGAGTAGGCGGACCAGTTCATGCCGAACTGGAACTCCTGCACGATGCCCGTGACGACACCCATGGCGATGTTGATCAGGAAGAGCTTGCCCCAGAACTTGGTGGCCCTGAGGTACTTCTCCTTCTCCGTACGCACCCACGCGGTCTGTAGCCCGGCCGTGAGAGCGGCGAGCGAGATCGTCAGGGGGACGAACAGGAAGTGGTAGACGGTGGTGATGCCGAACTGCCATCGCGCCAGTGTCTCCGGCGCCAGAGCCATTTCCACGTCGTCGGTCTCCTTATGTCGCCGTGGTACAGCGGCAGTTTGCCCCTTTTACCGCACACATCATGGGACGAACTGGGACACGCTTGTGAACGCGTTCACATTCACAAGCTATTATGACGTACGGATTTTCGGCAACGGAAGGGGGGTCCCGTTCGGAGGCCCATTACGAAGGGGGGTCCCCATATGGCAACCCCCCTGACGTCACTCGTTACGAACCCTCACATCGGCAGACGTGACGAACCACACCGCCGGCGACGGTTAGAGCTCCTTGCGGAACCCCTCCGCCACCTTCAGGAAGATGTCGTTCCCCTCGGTCTCCCCGATGGTGATCCGCACGCCCTCGCCCGCGAACGGCCGTACCACCACGCCCGCCTGGTCGCAGGCCGCCGCGAAGTCGAGCGTCCGCTCCCCCAGCCGTAGCCACACGAAGTTGGCCTGGGTCTCCGGGACCGTCCAGCCCTGGGCGCGCAGCGTGTCGGCCACGCGGGTGCGCTCGCCGACCAACGAACCGACGCGGCCGAGCAGTTCGTCCTCGGCGCGCAGCGAGGCGATCGCCGCGTCCTGCGCGAGCTGGCTCACGCCGAAGGGCACGGCCGTCTTGCGCAGCGCCGCCGCGACCGGCTCGTGGGCGATCGCGAAACCGACCCGCAGCCCGGCGAGGCCGTACGCCTTGGAGAAGGTCCGCAGGACGCAGACGTTCGGCCGGTCGCGGTAGAGCTGAACGCCGTCCGGCACCTCCAGGTCCCGGATGAACTCGCGGTACGCCTCGTCGAGCACCACCAGCACATCGCCGGGCACCCGGTCCAGGAAGCGCTCCAGCTCGGCCCGCCGTACGACCGTGCCGGTCGGGTTGTTGGGGTTGCAGACGAAGATCAGCCGGGTGCGGTCGGTGATGGCGTCGGCCATCGCGTCCAGGTCGTGCACGTCGCCCGGGGTCAGCGGGACCTGTACGGCCGTGGCGCCGCTGACGCGTGTGATGATCGGGTACGCCTCGAAGGACCGCCAGGCGTACATGACCTCGTCGCCGGGTCCGGCGGTCGCCTGGATCAGCTGCTGGGCTACGCCGACCGAGCCGGTGCCGGTGGCCAGGTGGGAAACGGGGACGCCGAACCGTTCCGCCAGCTCATTCATCAGACCGGTACACGCCATGTCGGGGTACCGGTTGAAGTTCAGGGCGGCCGCGGTGACGCTCTCCATCACGCCGGGGAGCGGGGGGTACGGGTTCTCGTTGGAGGACAGCTTGTAGGCCACCGGACCGTCCGCCGAGGCAGGCTTGCCCGGCTTGTAGGTGGGGATACCCTCCAGCTCGGCGCGCAGCTTCGGGCTCGTCTCGCTCACCGCAGTCCTCCTTGTGACCACCACCACCGGCACCACCGGCTATCAATACTGCTCACCTTATGAGGATTCGCCGCCGGGGCGTACAGGTCCGGTGCGGTGGGCAGTCACCGGCGTCCGCGTGAGCGGCCTCGGGGGCCCGCGCGAGCGGCCGCCGAGTGTCTGTCGGGACCGCCCCACGTGTCACATCCGCATCAAGGGCAACACCGTACGAAGGCGCACGAACCGGGGGCGCGCCGTACATATATCTATGCGCCGGTAGCTCGCGCCCTGGCGCGCATCCCTCGTGCAGGTGAGTTGAGACCTCTTCGAAACATGGGGGTCTTGGCAGGCCCATGCGCGCCGACAAGTCACGTAATGCCATCGCATCGCTTAACTGACTTTGTTTCTAAGGCAGTTGACCCCTTCTGACCTTGCAGAAACGTGCCTGTCAACGCGTGCATATGCGTCCGCACTACCCCACCGCATGAGCCCTACTATCGGCTCGCCATGACAGCAGCAGGGAAGCACCAGGTGAGCCGCGCGGAAACCTCTCGTCGAGGAAGCCGGCCGGGCCGGGCGGGAATCAGAGACGTGGCCGCCGCGGCCGGAGTCTCCATCACGACCGTCTCCGACGCCCTCAACGGCAAGGGCCGGCTCCCGGACGCCACCCGACGCCATGTCCGAGAAGTCGCCGACCGGCTGGGCTATCGGCCCTCAGCGGCGGCTCGCACACTCCGTACCGGCAAGTCCGGCCTCATCGGCCTGACCGTGACGACGTACGGGGATGAACCTTTCACCTTCACCGAGTTCGCGTACTTCGCCGAGATGGCGCGGGCCGCCACCTCGGCCGCGCTCGCCCGCGGCTACGCCCTCGTGATCCTCCCCGCGACCTCGCGCCACGACGTGTGGTCGAACGTCGCCCTGGACGGCACGGTCGTCATCGACCCGTCCGACCAGGACCCGGTGGTCAGCGAGTTGGTCCGGCAGGGTTTACCGGTCGTCTCCGACGGCCGCCCGGCCGGCTCGCTCCCGGTGACCGCCTGGGTCGACAACGATCACGAGGCCGCGGTCCTGGGCATCCTGGACCACCTGGCCGACGCCGGCGCCCGCCGGATCGGTCTCCTCACGGGCACGAGCACGGACACGTACACGCACCTCTCGACCACGGCGTACCTCCGGTGGTGCGAGCGGGTGGGCCAGGATCCGGTGTACGAGTCGTACCCCGCGCACGATCCGTGCGCCGGGGCCGTCGCCGCCGACCGGCTGCTCGCCCGGCCCGACCGGCCCGACGCGGTCTACGGCCTGTTCGACCCGAACGGCACGGATCTGCTGGCGGCGGCGCGGCGCTACGGCATGCGGGTGCCGGAGGACCTGCTGCTCGTGTGCTGCAGCGAGTCCACGGTGTACGCGAACACCGAGCCGCCGGTCACGACGCTGTCCCTGAAGCCGCGTCGGATCGGTACGGCGGTGGTGCAGCTCCTCATCGACGCGATCGAGGGGGTTGAATCCGACCTGCCGATCGAGCAGGTGATACCGACGGAGCTGATCGTGCGGACGTCGTCCCAGCGACGTCCGCCTCGGACGACGGTCAGTCCGCCTCGGTCGCCTGAGGGGAAGTAGGGGGCGGGGGTGCCT
>NZ_JBXVPZ010000401.1:0-9118 GCF_057961495.1 Streptomyces sp. P5F9
GGGGTACGACGACGTTCCGGTGACTGCGGATCAGGCTGTGCTGGCGTTGTTGCGGGCGCTGGGGGTGGGGGACGCGGATCTGCCGCCTACGGCTGATGAGCAGTACGCGCGGTATCGGGGCGAGTTGAGTTCCCGTGAGCCTGTGCTGATCCTTCTGGACAACGCCTCTGACCCGGCGCAGATCGCTCCGCTACTACCGGGGGAAGGGGGCGGACATCGGGTTCTGGTGACCTCCCGGGAGGTCCAGGACTCGCTTCCGGTACGGCAGTTCAGGGTTTCCGGGCTTACGCCTGATGCTTCGCGGGAGTTGATCGAACAGTCGTTGCGGCAGTACGACCCCGGGGACCATCGGGTTGCGGACGACCCAGAGGCCGTACGGCAACTCGCCGAGCTGTGTGGGCACTTGCCGCTTGCCCTGCTGATCGTCTCGGCGTTGCTACGGCGGCGTCGGCAGCGGCCAGCTTCCACGCTGGTCGGTGAGTTGCGGGCGGCCGAGGATCGCGTGCGGGCGTTGCGGGCGAAGGGGGTTGACCAGTACGGCAAGGAACTGAGCCTGCGGCCCGTGTTCGACGTGATGTACGCGCGGATGGAGCCCGAACTCGCCCGGGTTTTCCGGTTGTTGGGGCAGGCCCCGGGGGACAGTATCGGGCTCGGGGCCGCGGGCACTCTGACCTCGCTGGAATTGGAGTGCCTGGAACCGCTCCTCGAAGAACTGGCCGCTGTCTCGCTCCTCACCGCGCTCCCAGACAGTGGGCGCTGGGTGATGCATGACCTCGTACGGGTCTACGCCCGACTCGTCGCTGTCGAGGATCCCAAGGTGCATGAGGAAGTGGCCGAGGCCCGGAGGAGGTTACTGGAGGTCTACCTCCATCTTCTCGTATCCGCCAAGACTCACGTCGAGGGGATCCCTGAAGTGGCACCCCAGAATTCCTTCAACACACGCGAACTCGCCCTGAAATGGCTCGACTCCGAGCGCACGGGGCTGCTGGAGATCGCCCACTGGACCGACGGTAAGGACAAGGAGCGGCCCAACTCTCTGCTGATCGCCCTATACCTGGACAGCTACCTCATCCTTCGATGCGCCTTCGACGACTGGGCCATCGTGACGAAGGCCGCATATGAAGCCGTCCGCAGGGTCCACAGCTCCTGGGGCGAGGTCAGGGCGTTAAGCGCTCACGGAGATGCCCTGTTCCATCTGCGGCGGTTCGAGGAGGCCGAGACAGCCCAGCGCCGAGCCCTGCGGTTGTCCGAGGCCTCCGGCGACGCCGAGGGACAGGCCATGGCGTGGGACCGCATGGGACTCACGCTGCGGGCACTCGGACGGAATGACGACGCGGTCGATGCCCACACCCGCAGCGCGCGGATCACCGCCGAGATCGGCCTGGTCCGGCAGACATCCCGGATACACATGAATCTCGGCGCTGCCCTGAGTGACGCGGGTCGCACGGAAGAGGCACTCGACGTCTTCGAAAAGGCCCTGGCCGACCACGTGGAACTCGGCGACAAGAGAGGCGAGACCGTGGCCCGTAGCGGTCTTGGCATGGCCCTCCTCAACTTGGGCCGACATGAGGAAGCCGTCGCCGCCTTCGTCCATGTTCTGGGGCTGTGCGCCGAATCCGGCGACTGGCACTACCGGGCCAAAGCGTTGAACCACCTGGGGGTGGTCTGCAACGAGTTGGGGTTGCATGACGAGGCGCTCGGAGCCCACAACCGGGCATTGAACTGGTTCGTCTTTTTCCGCGACCGTCTCGAAGAGGCCCTGACCTGGGCCACCATAAGCACCGTGCTTCTCCAGCTCGATCACACCGAGGAGGCACTGTCAGCCAGGCGCCAAGCGCTGGATCTGATCCGGGAGTTCGGCAACGAGCACGACATCGCCACAGTCCTGGACACTCACCCATAACCCACCGCGAACTCGCACCACACCACCTTCCCCGGCGCCCGGTCCCCCACCCCCCACTTGTCCGCGAGGACGGAGACCAGCATCAGGCCGCGGCCGTCTTCCGCGTGGAGATCCCGGTACGGGCTCCTGACCTTGCGGAGTTCGCCGGTGCCGCTGTCGTGGACCTCGACGCGGAGGACTCCGTCGAGGTGGATGCGGAGGCGGAGGGCGAGGCCCCGGCCCGGTGGTACGCCGTGGAGGACCGCGTTCGT
This sequence comes from Streptomyces sp. P5F9, assembly GCF_057961495.1. Lineage (NCBI taxonomy): Bacteria > Bacillati > Actinomycetota > Actinomycetes > Kitasatosporales > Streptomycetaceae > Streptomyces > Streptomyces sp. P5F9. The sequence goes on from NZ_JBXVPZ010000401.1 coordinate 2,155, forward strand.
CGCCAACTCGCTTACGCAGAGCAGGACATCGTCGGTGCGGTCGATGATCTCCCAGTCCGCGAGGGTGTTCCGGGTGAACGTGCGGGCCAGCGCGACTGATCTGCGGTCGCGTCGGTAGAACGCCTCGCGGGTGTGGCCTTGTTGGAGTTGTTCGTTCATGAGGCCACTGTCACAGGCAGTCACTATCGTGGGTCAGTGAGTGAGGTCGTATTTGTTTTCTCTACGACCTCACTACGACGACTTCGGGTGTGCGCGGGGGAAAGGGACACGCATGCAATCGGCGAAGAGGCCCAAGAAGGTCGGTACTTGGCAGGCGGTCGGCGGGCTCGTCGCCCACTTCCGGAAGAAAGCGGGGCTGACGCAGGAGCAGTTCGCGGCCGTGGCGAAGGTTCACATCGACACCCTCAGGTCCATCGAGCAGGGACGGCTTGCGCTGCAGGACGACCGGGCCATTCAGTTCGACGAACTCCTGGGCACGGGTGGGGTGTTGTTCGCGCTGGTCGAGAAGTTGCCCGTGCGGGAGCGAATGCCGGCGTTCGCACAGGGGCTCGCCGACATCGAGGAGACTGCCGTCAGCATCCTGTCCTACGAGACGCAGATGATTCCCGGCCTGCTGCAGACGGAGGACTACTGCCGCGCGTCCTTCGCGAGCCGCTTCCCGCGTTTCGAGGATGAGACGGAGGAGCAATGGGTGTCCTCGCGGATGGAGCGGCAGAAGATCTGGCAGCGCAAGCAACCGCCGTTCGGCCACTTCATCTTCGAGGAGTCGATCTTGCGCACGGCTCTCGGCGGCCCGGATGTGATGCGGGAGCAGATCCGCAAAGTGCGCGAGGCCTGCGACCTCATTCACGTCGGCATCCAGATCATGCCCATGGGCCGTGTACCGCACGCCGGTCTCGCGGGGCCCATGCTGATTCTGGAAACACCCGCCCACGAGCACGCGGTCTACCTGGAGGTACAGCGCGCGAGCTTCCTGGTGGACGATCCCCATGAGGTCAGCGTCTACCAACTGAAGTATGGAATGCTGCGGTCACAGGCCCTCTCGCCGGAAGAGAGTGCGTCCGTCCTGGAAAGACTGCTAGGAGAGTCATGAACACCGCAGCACGGCAGCAGTTGGCGTGGTTCAAGTCCAGCTACAGCGGCAGCGAGGGCGGCAACTGCATCGAAGTCGCTTACGCCTGGCGGAAGTCCAGCTACAGCAGCAATGAAGGCGGCAACTGCATCGAGGTCGCCGCCCACCCCGCCGCCGTTCACATCCGGGACTCCAAGAACCCTGCCGGGGCCAACCTCACCGTCTCTCCCGGTACTTGGACGGAGTTCCTGGGCGGGGTCACGCGTCCCTCAGCCTGAACGCCGCTCCCCCGACCAGCAACAACCCCACCGCGTAAGCCGCAAGCACCCCCAACCCCGGCCAGGGAGCGATCGCCAGCCTCTCCAGGTTCTTCGTCGCCTGGATGGAGAGGGCCGCCGGCATGGGGGTCCAGCGTTGCAGACGGTGTTGCCAGGTCGGGGAGTTGACGAGCCGGGACAGGATCGGGATTACGTAGAGGATGCCCAGGCCCAGGGTGATCGCGCCGCCCGTGTCGCGGAGCAGGGTTGCCAGGGACAGGCCCAGGAGTGTCACCAGGACGAGGATGAGGACCGAGCCGCCCGCCGCGCGGAACGTCTCGCCGTCCGCCGGGGTCGGAAGGATCAGGCGGGACAGGCCCAGGGCTGACAGGACCGCCAGGGCTCCTGTCACCGCCGTGAGTAGCGACAGCGTGGCCGCCTTGGACGCCAGGACCCGCCACCGTCCCGGCATCGCCGTGAGCGTCGTGCGGATCGTGCCCGTGCCGTACTCCGCGCTCATCGACAGCACCCCCAGGACCAGACACAGCGCCTGGCTCAACTGGACGCCTGTGAGGCTCAGTTTGACCGTGTCCTCGTGGCAGGCCGTCGGTGACGGGCACACCTGGGTCGTGAGGGACGAGGCCGCCGCCGCGCCGACCGCCGCCGTCAGGGCGACCGTTGCCGTCAGGAGCCACCAAGTGCTGGGCAGCGTACGGAGCTTGGTCCATTCGGCGTGGAGGGGGCCGGGGCACCTCACGCGTCTCGCCTCCTTAGCGTCCAGGCCGCCAGCAGGAGCGCCGCCGCCGCATAGGCCGCGAGGACTGCCAGGCCGTTGAACGGGGACAGGGGGTAACAGCCGCTCTCCGGAAGGCAGTTGTGCTCGACCTGGGGGTAGTACGTGAGGCCCTGCTGAATCGCGAAGGCCGCCGCCGGGGTTGCCCGCAGCAGCCACTGCGCGACGGGAAGCGGGAGGGCGAAGGACAGGATCTGCGGGAGGATCACCAGGACCACCACCGTGGCGATCGCGCCGGCGCTGTTGCGCAGGACCACTCCCAGGGAGAGGGCCAGTACCGCCACCAGGGAGAGGAGTACCGCGCTGCCCACCACCGCCCTGAGGGCCGGGTTCTCCAGGAGGGACAGGTCGGGGAACTCGGGGGGCTTGAAGCCGTTGGAGCGCAGTGTCTTCTGGGCCAGGGTGAAGCCGATGGCCGTGGACAGCAGGCCTGTTGTGAAGGTGATCAGCGCGATCACCGTCGCCTTCGCCGCCAGCACCTTCAGTCGGGACGGGGTCGCCGTGAACGTCGTACGGATCAGGCCTCGTTTGTACTCGGTCGTCACGAAGAGCGTGCCGAGGGCGACCATGAACAGGAGGCCGACGAAGACTCCCTGGAAGCTCATCTGGACCATGTCGGGGCTGTTCTCCTCGGGGGCGATGTCTCCCTGGCCGGTGAGGGTGTAGGTACCGGCGGGGGACACTGCCGTCTTACCCGGCTGGCCGATCGGGCCGTTGGGGGCAGGAGCGCCTACGTCCGTGGCCGACCAGCCGCTGTCGGTCGAACTGCCCTGGAGGCTGAGATGGTCGAAGGTGCCGGTGGCCTGGCCGCTGCCCGCCATCTCGCTCGTGCCGCCGAAGGAACGGTGCACGACCTCGTGGACGGGGGCCGCCAAGAACAGCCCCACCTGGACCGTCGCGGGCAGCCCGTCGAGCCGTACCTCCCCGAACGGGGTCCATTTCTGACCGTCTACCGACCCATAGCCGGTTAGTCTGTCACCCAGCCTTTTCAGGCGGAGCCACTGCGGGGCCTTCGCCAGGTCGCTGCTCGGGCCCGCCTTGTCGTGGGTGAAGTTCCACTGCATGCGGACACCGTGGCCCGGGGTCGCCATCACGGCCGCGTACGGCGCCCCCTGCTTCAGGCTCGACTTGACGATGAGCCCGGCCTTCGTCCAGGGCCCCAGCCCCTTGCCGGACGCGTCCTTCAGGCCGGTGACCCGAGCCGTGACCGTCCCGTCGCCGGTCAGCGTGCGGTGGGTGAAGCGGAAGGAGTCGTTGACGACCTCGCCGCCCGGCCCGAGGACGACCGGCGGCCCACCGCCCACAGTGGACCCGCTCGCCCCCAACTGGCAGACCACGACCACGACCACGGCCGCGATCGCCAACACCGCCACCCAGACCCTGACCGTCCAGAACTTCGCCCACTCGGCCCGCAGCAGCCGCCCGAAGCCGGCCCGCGCGGGGTGCAGACCCGAGCGGTAAGGAGAAACCGTCGTCGTCGTCATCACCGGGTCACCTCGTCCGCTTCCTCGGCGGGCGTGGACGTGAACTCGACGGCATCCCGGGTGAGTTCCATGTAGGCCTCCTCCAACGAGGCCCGATGCGCGCCCACTTCGGCGAAGGGAACCCGGGAGGCGGAGAGCAGCTCGACGACCCGCTCGGCGGAAAGACCGGTGACGGTGAGGATGTCGCGATCGACGACAGCGACCGTCCCGCCTTCCCGGGCCAGCAGTTCCATCGCTTCCGTACGACTGCTCGTGCGCAGCCGCACCCGGTCGCCGGAGGCCGCCGCGAGGAGATCGGCCACGGCCGTGTCGGCGATCAGACGGCCCCGTCCGATGACGACCAAGTGGTCGGCGGTGTCCTCCAGTTCGCTCATCAGGTGACTGGAGACGAGGATCGCCCGGCCTTCGGCGGCGAGATGCCGGAGGAGGCCGCGGATCCACTGAATCCCCTCGGGATCAAGGCCGTTGACCGGTTCGTCGAGGAGAAGAACCGGGGGGTCGCCGAGCAACGCGACGGCTATGCCCAGCCGTTGACGCATCCCGAGGGAGTAGCCCCCGGCCCTCCGCCGGGACGCCTCCTCCATGCCGACCTGTTCGAGCACCTCGTCCACGCGCCGCATGGACAGGCCGTGGGAGTGGGCGAGCCAGCGGAGGTGGTCGCGGCCCCGGCGGCTGGGGTGCAGGGCGGCGGCGTCCAGCAGGGCGCCGACCTCCAACAGCGGGGTGCGCAGGGCGTGATAGGGGCGGCCGCCGATCAGCGCCTGTCCCCCGTCGGGGGCGTCCAGCCCCAGCACGGTCCGCATGGTGGTGGACTTCCCCGCACCGTTGGGACCGACGAACCCTGTCACCGTGCCGGGCTCGACCGTGAACGACAGCCCGTCGATCGCGAGCGTCCGCCCGAACCGCTTGCGCAGGTCCCGGACTTCGATGGTTGCGTCGGTTGTGTGACTCATGTTGAGGGAGGCTAGGGGCGGCGAGCAGCCCACGTCGTCACGCGGCAGAGGTCCCTCACGAGGGGGACGCCGACGAGGAGGGGGGTCGGCACAATGACGGAGTGGGTGACAACAGTGAGGGCGTACGGGCGGTGAGGTCCCGATGGCGGACCGCCGAGGCCGGTACCCGCGCCCTGGTCACGGGCGTCGTCCTGGCCGTCCTCGCCGTCGCCGAAGTCCTCGTCCGCAGCACCGACTTGGCCGGTGGTTTCGCCGCCCTGCTGCTGGTCGCCCTCGCCTCCACGCTCCCCCTCGCCTTCGTCCTCGGCACGGGACGGCTCGCCCGGACCTGCGCCGCCCTCGCGCTCAGTGCCGCCTGCGTGCTCTCCCTCGTGCCCTTCGGAGGGCTCACCGCCGGCGGGGTCGTGGCCCAACTGGTGTGCGTGTACGTGCTGGGCCGCGCCGGAGCCACCCGCCTCGGCGGACTGCTCGTCCTCCCCTACGTCGCGATCGCCCTCGGCAGCCACGAGGAACTGACCCGGATCGTCGCCGTCCTCGTCGCGACCCTCGCCTCCGCCGCCGCGGCCACCGGCATCGCCCACCACGTACGCAGCACGGCGCAGGCCCACAGCGCGACCGAACAGGCCTTCGCGGACACCCTCCTCGAACATGCCGCCCGGGGTGAACGGGCCCGTATCGCACGGGAGTTGCACGACGTCGTCGCGCATCACATTTCGATGATCGCCGTCCAGGCCGAGACCGCCCGGCTCACCACCTCCGGCCTCCCGGCCGAGGGCGCCACCCGCCTCCTCGCCATCGGCGACACCGCGCGCACCGCACTCACCGAGATGCGGCGGCTGTTGGGCGTGCTGCGGGAGGACGCCGACGCAGGAGTCCAACGCCGCCCCCAGCCAGGCCTGGCCCAACTCCTGGACCTCATCGACGAGTCACGCGACGCGGCCGGCTCCCGCACCCGCCTCATCGTCAGCGGCCCCATCACCCCGCTGGACCCCGGCATCGAGGTCACCGCGTACCGGATCGTCCAGGAGGCCCTCACCAACGCCCGCCGGCACGCGCCGGGCGCGGCGGTGGACGTAGAACTCCGTTACGGGGACGAGGACTTGGCGCTGCGCGTGCGCGACAACGGCCCGGGGCCCACCGCCGCCCTCTCCGGTCACGGTCTGCTCGGCATGCGCGAGCGTGCCGCGACGGTCGGCGGCACCCTGCGCACCGGTCCCGCTCCGGGCGGCGGTTTCCTGGTCGAGGCACGACTTCCCGTCAAGTCGGAGGAGGAGGCGGTGCTGCCTTGAGCATCCGGATCGTCGTCGCCGACGACCACGAGATCGTCCGCTTCGGATACGCCGGAATCCTCGCCACCCAGGCCGACTTCACGGTCGTGGGCACGGCCCGCGACGGCGCCGAGGCGGTACGCGTCTGCCAGGAGGAATCGCCCGACGTCGTGCTGATGGACGTACGCATGCCGGTCATGGACGGCATCGAGGCCACCGCAAGACTCCAGAACTGCCCTGCCGTACCAAGGGTGTTGGTGCTGACCACCTTCGACCTCGACGAGCATGTCTACGACGCGCTCGCCGCCGGTGCCAGCGGGTTCCTGCTGAAGGACGTGACCGCGGAACGGCTCTTCGAGGCGGTACGAGTCGTGGCCGCCGGTGAGGCGCTGCTCGCGCCCGGGATCACGCGGCGGCTGATCGCCGAGTTCGCGCGGATGCGCCCGAAGGCGCCCGCCCAGGGCAAGTTGGACGTCCTCACCCCGCGCGAGACCGACGTCCTGCGGCTGCTCGCGGAGGGACTGTCCAACCCCGAACTCGCCGAACGGCTGCACGTGGGCGAGGAGACCGTGAAGACACACGTCAGCCGCATCCTGTCGAAGCTCGGGCTGCGGGATCGAACGCAGGCCGTGGTGATGGCCTACGAGACGGGGCTCGTCGTGCCGAGGACCGGCTGCTGACGGCTGCGGGCGCGCGGCACCGGCAGCAGCCACCACGCCGACACCACCGACAACACCGCCCCGACCGCGATCCCTTCGAGCCGGGTGGGCAACAGGCTCAGGGCGTCCTGGCCGAAGTAGCCGAGGAGGAGGGAGAGCGCGCAGGTCATTCCGGCTGCCCAATAGGCGTAGTTGAGGGGGCGCAGCCACAACGCCACGGTGAGGACGGCGAACATCAGCGCCACAGCCGTGTGGCCGGTGACGCCGACCAGCGCGACACCCGCGGCCAGCAGCGTGCCGACAGTGGCTCCGGCGAGGCGTTCAAGTCCCTTGCGCAGTACGTCCGTTCGGCCCCGGTTGCCGCTCGCGGCGACGTACGCGGTGAGGACGACCCACGGCCAGTGGTCGTCGAAGAGGAGACGCCCCAGGACGAACGCGGCGGCGATTCCGGCCGCCATCTGGAGGGCCATGCGGGTGC
>NZ_JBXVPZ010000402.1:0-9084 GCF_057961495.1 Streptomyces sp. P5F9
CCTCCACCGAGACGCCGAAGTCGGTGGCGATGCCCGCCAGGCCGTTCGCATAGCCCTGGCCTACCGCGCGGGCCTTCCAGACGCCGTTGCGCAAGTAGATCTCGACGACCACGAGTGCTGTCTCGGCGCCGAGCTGCGGGGGTGTGAAGGTGCCCAGGACGCTGTTGTCGTCCGCGTTGCGGATCGTGGCCGTGGGTTCGATGCCCTGGAAGCTCTGGCCGGCCGCGTCCGGGCTGGCGGTGACGACGATCTTCTCGATGCCCGGCGGGACGGAGCCGGTGTCGACGGTGATCGCGTCGGGTGCCGTACCGCCGCCGGAGCGGTAGGTCACGCCGGGGCCCGTCGGCTGGTTGTAGAAGATGAAGTCGTCGTCGGAGCGCACCTTGCCGTCGCCCGTGAGCAGCAGGCCCGATACGTCGAGCCGCACCGGGGCGGCGACGTCCACCGTCACGCGCGCGGCGGAGAGAGGGATGTTCGAGCCGGGGGTCATAGCTGTCATGACTCGTGAACGACCGAGACCATTTTGCCGTTCCCTTACCAAGCGACCAATTGGCCAACTCTTGGAACCACCGGCTCGAATCCCGTCGATTCCCTAGGGAATCACCACGATCTTCCGGCCCACCCCCGCCGCGAACTGCTCCAGCGCCTGCGGGTACCGCTCCAGCTCGATCCGGTCGCTGATGAAGATCTCCGGGTCGAGGACGCCGTTCGCGAACAGCTCCGCCGCCCGCTCGAAGCTGTGCAGCACCGCCATGGAGCCGGTGATGGTGATCTCCTGGTTGTAGATGCGGTACGGGTCGATCGACACCCGGGTCGCGTAGTCGGCCACCCCGAACTGCAGGAACGTGCCCGCCTTCGCCACCCGGCCCAGGCCGTCCTGGATCGCCGCCGCGTTGCCGGTCGCGTCGACGACGAGGTCCCAGCCCTGCGGCCGGTCCAGCTCGTCCGCGTTCGCCGCCGACCCGGAGACACCGAGCGTGCGAGCCGTCTCCAGGCGGGCCGGGTTCAGGTCCACGATGTCGACGCTCGCCGCGCCGGTGCGCTTGGCCAGCTCCAGCATCATCAGGCCCATGGTCCCGGAGCCGTAGATCAGGACGTGCGCGCCGAGGCGGGACTTGAGGACGTCGTAGCCGCGTACCGCGCAGGACAGCGGCTCTACGAGGGCCGCGTCCTGGGTGCGGACGTGCTCGGGCAGCTTCACGCAGTTCGCCACGGGGGCGACGGCGTACTGGGCCGCGCCGCCCGCCGTGGTGACGCCGATCGCGGCCCAGCGTTCGCAGAGGTTGTTGTGGCCGTTGCGGCACTGCCGGCACTCGTAGCAGTACAGCGAGGGGTCTACGGCGACCTGGTCGCCGACCGAGACCTCGGTGACCTGGGTGCCGACCGCGACGATCTCGCCGGCGAACTCGTGGCCCGGCACGATCGGCAGCTTGGGCGCGAACTCGCCCTGGAGGATGTGCAGATCGGTGCCGCACAGCCCGCAGGCGGCGACCTCGACGACGACCTCGCGGGGGCCCGGCGTCGGGTCGGGGACCTCGGTGACGACGGCGCGGCCCACGGACTCGATGACGGCGGCCTTCATTTCACGGCTCCCAAGGAGAGGCCCTGGACCAGCTTGTCCTGGGCGGCGAACCCCGCGGCGAGCACCGGCAGGGAGATGACGAGCGACGCGGCGCACACCTTCGCCAGGAACAGGCCCTGGCTGGTGATGAAGCCGGTCAGGAAGACAGGCGCGGTCTCCGCGACCACGCCCGTGAGGACCCGGGCGAACAGCAGCTCGTTCCAGCTGAAGATGAAGCAGATGAGAGCTGTCGCGGCAATACCCGGGAGGGAGATCGGGGCGACCACGCGCGCGAGGATGGTCGGCAGCCGGGCGCCGTCGATCTGCGCCGCCTCGATGACGGCGACCGGGACCTCGGCGAGGAAGGACTGCATCATCCACACCGCGATCGGCAGGTTCATCGAGGTGTAGAGGATGACCAGGAGCCAGATGTTGTCCAGCATCCCGGCGTTCTTCGCGAACAGGTAGATCGGCAGCAGGCCCGCCACCACGGGGAGCATCTTCGTGGACAGGAAGAAGAACAGGACGTTGGTCCACTTCTTCACCGGGCGGATCGACAGCGCGTAGGCCGCGGGGAACGCCAGCAGCAGCACGAAGAGCGTCGAAGCGAGCGACGCCACCAGCGAGTTGACGAGCGCCGGCCAGGGGCTCGCGCCGCCTCCGGTGCCGAAGAAGTCCCGGTAGCCGTCCAGGGTGAGGGCGGCCCCGAAGGACGGCGGGTTGGTCGCCGCGTCTGCCTCCGAATGGAAGGACGTCAGCGCCATCCAGGCGATGGGCAGGAAGAACACGATGCCGAGCACCCAGGCCACCAGGCCGAGGCCGGCGCCTTTGCGGCGGGCACGCGCGCGTACGGCGATGCTGCTCATGCGCGGGACGCCTCCTCACGGAACAGGGACGACACGACCCGCAGGGCGAAGGTCGCGATGATGATCGAGCCGATGACGACCAGGACGCCGGCCGCCGAGGCGAGGCCGTTCTCGTGCGCCTGGTAGAAGCTCTGGTAGACGGTGTAGGGCAGGTTGGCGGTGCCCAGGCCGCCGGACGTGATGGTGAAGACCGCGTCGAAGTTCTGGACGATGTAGATCGAGCCCAGCAGGGCGCCGAGTTCGAGATAGCGGCGCAGGTGCGGGAGCGTCAGATAGCGGAACACCTGCCAGTCGCTGGCGCCGTCCACCTTCGCGGCCTCGATCTGCTGGTGGTCGCGGCTCTGCAGCCCGGCCAGCAGGATCAGCATCATGAACGGCGTCCACTGCCACACCAGCGATGCCTCTACGGCGAGCAGCGGGGTGTTGGAGATCCAGTCCGGCTGCGGTCCGCCCACATAGTGCAACAGACCGTTGAGCAGGCCGTATTCAGGGTTGTAGAGCACGTGCTTCCAGAGCAGGGCCGCGGCCACCGGCACCACCAGGAACGGGGCGATCAGCAGGGTGCGGACGAAGCCCCGGCCGCGGAACTTCCGGTCCAGGAGCAGCGCGAGCAGCAGGCCGAAGACCAGGCTGGCCAGCACCACCGCCACGGTGAGCAGGATCGTCGTCCACACCGAGTGGCGCAGGTCGGCGTCGGTCAGGACCTGGTGGTAGTTGTCGAGACCGGTGAAGTGCCGGGCCTTCGGATAGAGCGCGTTCCAGTCGAAGAACGAGATCACCAGCGTGGCCACGAACGGGAGTTGGGTCACGACGATCATGAAGACCAGGGCGGGGAGCAGCGGGGCGCGGGTGGCCCAGGCGCGCAGTCGGTCCGAGGGCTGGCGCGCGGTGCGTGTCGGAGTGGTGGCCAGAGGGGCCGTTGTCGTGGCGGTCATCGTCCCTCGTACTCCTTGGAGATCTGCTCGGCGAGTTTCTGGGACTTCTTCAGGGCCGAGTCGACGGACTGCCGTCCGGCGATGGCCGAACTGATCTCCTGGGAGACCTTCGTACCGAGGTCGGTGAACTCGGGGATGTCGACGAACTGGATGCCGGGCGCGGGCCGCGGCTGCACGCCGGGGTCGTTGGGCTTGGCACCCTCGATGGCCGCCTTCGTCATCTCCTGGAAGGCGGCGGCCTCCTTGACGTAGTCCGGGTTCGTGTACGTCGAGGCGCGCTTGCCGGCCGGCACGTTGGACCAGCCGTCCTTCTCGCCCACCAGTTGCTCGTACTGCTTGCTGGACGCCCAGGACACGAACTGCCAGGCCTTGTCGGAGTTGTGGGACGCCTTCTGGATGCCCCAGGCCCACGTGTACAGCCAGCCGGAGGAGTCCGTCTTCTCGACCGGCGCGGGGACGTAGCCGATCTTGCCCTTCACCGGGGAGCCCTTGGCCTCCAGCGAGCCCGCCGCCGACGTGGCGTCGTACCACATGGCGACCTTGCTCTGGGTGATGTTGTTGAGGCACTCGGCGAAGCCGGACTGGGCCGCGCCGGACTCGCCGTGCTTGCGGACGAGGTCGACATAGAACTTCGTCGCCTGCTCGAACGCGGGGGAGTCGAGTTGCGCCTTCCAGTTCTTGTCGAACCAGGTGCCGCCGAACGTGTTCACGACGGTGGTCAGCGGCGCCATCAGCTCGCCCCAGCCGGGCAGCCCGCGCAGACAGATCCCCTTCATGCCCGGCTTCGCGCCGTCGACCTTGGCGGCTATGTCGGCCACCTGGGTCCAGGTCGGGTGCGCGGGCATGGTGAGGTTCTTCTCGGCGAGCACGTCCTTGCGGTACATCAGGAAGGACGACTCGCCGTAGAACGGCTGCCCGTAGAGCTTGCCGTCGTCGGCGGTCAGGGACTCCCGCATCGGCTTCAGGATGTCCTGCTCGTCGTAGGCCGGGTCCTTCGCGACGTACGAGTCCATCTCGTGCAGCCAGCCGTTGCGGGCGTAGATCGGGATCTCGTAGTTGGACAGGGTCGCGACGTCGTACTGGCCGGCCTGGTTGGCGAAGTCCTGGCTGATCTTGTCGCGGACGTCGTTCTCGGGCAGCACCGTGAAGTTGACCTTGATGCCGGTCTCCTTCGTGAAGTTCGGTGCCAGCTTCTGGAGTTCGGTCATCTGGGGGTTGTTGACCATCAGGACGTTGATCGAGTTGCCGCCTGATCCGGCGCCGCCCGCTCCGACCCAGCAGCCGGAGAGCAGCGGGGCGAGCAGCGTCCCTACGGCGGCCAGGGCGAGCGTGGCTCGCGGGGGCCGTCGTCGGCTCTGGGTTCGCATGGATCGCTCCTGCAGATATGGGGAGAAATAGGGTGCGCACGGGAACGGCACACCCCTGGTGGGTGAGTTGGGTTTTCAAACGGTGTGTCAGACGCTCATGACGTTCTAGACGCGGATGACCTGTGGCCCCAGCAACGAGTAGCGGTGGGCTTCGGCCGACGGGAGCAGCGTGCTCGTGACGATCGTCTCCAGGGCGCCGATCTCGGCGAACCTGCAGAAGCTGACCGCCCCGAACTTGGTGTGGACGCCCGCGAACACGGTGCGCCGGGAGGCGCGGATGGCCTGTGCCTTGACCTCGCTGACGGCGGGGTCGGGCGTGGTCAGGCCGTGTTCGCGGGAGATGCCGTTGGCGCCGATGAAGGCGAGGTCGAGGACGAAGCCGGCGAGCATCTTCGTCGTCCAGTGGTCCACGGTGGCGAGGGTGCCGTGCCGGACCCGGCCGCCGAGCAGCAGCACCGAGGTGTTCTCCGACTCGGCGAGCACGCCCGCCACGGGCAGGGACGCGGTGACCACGGTCAGCGGCCGGTCCCTGGGCAGCGCCTCGGCGATGAGCTGGGGGGTGAAGCCCTCGTCGACGAAGACGGTCTCGGCGTCCCCGAGCAGCTCGGCCGCGGCGAGGGCGATCCGGCGCTTCTCCGGGACATGGCTGGTGGCGCGGAAGGCGAGCGTCGTCTCGAAACCGGCGCTCTCCACGGGGTAGGCGCCGCCATGGGTCCTGCGGACCAGCCCGTGGTCCTCCAGGGCGCGCAGATCGCGCCGTACGGTCTCCTTGGCCACGCCCAGCTCGGCGGCGAGCGCGGTGACGTCGACCGAGCCGGTGCGGCGCGCGGCCCGCACGATCTCCCGCTGACGTTCCTCCGCCGAACTCGTGCTCATGGCCGACACCGCCTTCCCGCTCACCTGGAGTACTGCCCGTTCGGGCCCGGTGGGACCCTTGGGGGAAGTTCTACAGCGGGTGCGCGGCACTGACCAGGCCTGTTGCACGCCCGATGCTGCCCGTGTGTGACCGTTTACCGGGCGCTGTGCCCGTCGCGGACCTGCGCGGCTGTGCGCCGGGGCGTGAGATCGGGCAGCGTCCGTGCCCGAACATGCCTGCGGGCGGGCCCGTTCGGTGCCCGCCCGCTGTCCTGGAGTCCCTTTTCCCGTCGGTACGACCGGATGTACGGCCCGTGTCAGTGCCGTCCGTGTCAGTACGGCCAGATCGGCGGGTCGTTCACGAAGTGGCCGCCGACATAGGCGTGCGCCTCGACGTCCGGCTGGAGCTCGCCCTGTTCGGCGATGATCTTCTCGGCGTACGGCTCGGAGTCGTCCCGCGGCTCGTAACCGAGCGCCCGCGCGGTCGACAGGTCCCACCACAGGCGGGTGTTCGCGGAGGAGCCGTAGACGACGGTGTGCTGGACGTCCTCGGCGGTGAGGGCCGCGTGGAAGAGGCGGGCGCCGTCGGCGGGGCTCATCCAGACGGACAGCATGCGCACGCTGCTGGGCTCCGCGAAGCAGGAGCCGATGCGCACGGAGACGGTCTCCAGGCCGTGCTTGTCCCAGTAGAGCTGCGCCAGGTCCTCGCCGAAGGACTTCGACAGGCCGTAGAAGGTGTCGGGGCGGTGCGGGGTGTCGATGGGGATGAGCGGGTCTCCGGCCTGCGGCCTCGGTGTGTAGCCCACCGCGTGGTTGGAGGAGGCGAAGACGATACGGGGGACGCCCTCCTCGCGGGCGGCCTCGTAGAGGTTGTACGTGCCCTCGATGTTCGACTTCAGGACCTTGTCGAAGGAGGCTTCCAGGGAGATGCCCGCGAGATGGATGATCGCGTCGACGCCCCGCACGGCCTCGCGGAGCGCCGCGCGGTCGGAGAGGTCGGCGGTGATCGCGTCCGGCTCGCCCTCGACCGGGCGCAGATCCAGCAGCCGCAGCTCGTAGCCGTAGGAGGGGAGCAGGTCCCGCATCAGGGTGCCGAGCCCGCCTGCGGCGCCGGTGAGCAGAACGGTGCGGGGAGCGGGCATCCTCGGTCTCCTTGGGGTCGGCAGTGGATGGTTGACCTCATCCGTGAATGGCATTCACATGCATGGACACGCTAGGGATCGTCCGCCATGCCCGTCAAGTGTGGCGTGGACCTGGGAAATCCGCTTCCTTCTTGCTCATTTGCCTGCTTGACCCACCCTGAGGCAGATCCTTAGGGTGGGGCTGTTCAGAAATGTAGACGTTGATCAGAAGAACGCACGCGCCTGTTTCAAGGGAGAGCCCGTGACGCCAGCCCCTCTCGCCGACCGGCTCAGTATCCCCAGCGGGCCGCTGTTCTTCCCCGTCACCGCGTACGGCCCCGACGGCTCCGTCGATCTCGACGTCTACCGCGCGCACGTCCGCCGCGGCGTCGAGGCCGGGGCCGCCGCCGTGTTCGCGTGCTGCGGCACCGGGGAGTTCCACGCGCTGCTGCCGGAGGAGTTCGAGGCATGCGTGCGGGCCGCCGTGGAGGCGACCGGGGGGCGGGTGCCGGTGGTCGCGGGCGCGGGCTACGGCACCGCGCTCGCCGTACGGTACGCACGGCTCGCGGAGGCCGCCGGCGCGGACGGGCTGCTCGCGATGCCGCCGTACCTGGTGGTCGCCGGGCAGGAGGGGCTGCTGCGGCACTACCGGGAGGTGGCCGCGGCGACCTCGTTGCCCGTCATCGTCTACCAGCGCGACAACGCGGTGTTCACCCCGGCCACGGTGGTCGAACTCGCCCGCACCGACGGCATCATCGGCTTCAAGGACGGGCTCGGCGACCTCGACCTGATGCAGCGGATCGTGAGCACCGTACGCGCCGAAGTCCCCGGCGACTTCCTGTACTTCAACGGACTGCCGACCGCCGAACAGACCCAGCTCGCCTACCGGGGCATCGGCATCACCCTCTACTCCTCCGCCGTGTTCTGCTTCGTCCCCGAGATCGCGCTCGCCTTCCACCGCGCGCTGGCGACCGGCGACGACACCACGGCCAACCGCCTCCTGGACGGCTTCTACCTGCCGTTCGTCGAACTGCGCGCCCAGGGACGCGGTTACGCCGTCTCGCTCGTCAAGGCGGGTGTGCGGATGCGGGGGTCGGACGTCGGCGAGGTCCGCCCGCCGCTGACCGAACCGACCGAGGACCACGTCAAGCAGCTCGCCCAACTCATCGAACGCGGCTACACGTTGATCGAGTCACAGGTGGAGTCGGCGATGGTGCCGGAGATGTCGGAGATGGAGGAGGGCGCGTGAAGGCATCGGCATTCGTCTACCCCTGGGACGTCAACGGCGACCCGGCGGCGGGCGCCAGGATCGCCGAACTCGGCGTCCAGCAGGCGACCCTGGCCTCCGCGTACCACTCCACGCGCGCGTTGACCCCCCGCCACCCGCGCCACCGCATCGTCACCGCCGAGCATGCGGCCGTCCTCTACCCACCGGACAGCCGTTGGCAGGGGCGGGAGTTGAGGCCGTACCCGGCCGGTGACTGGGCGCCGGGCGACGCCTACGGCGAGGCCGCTGCGGCTCTCGCGGACGCGGGCCTGGAGGTCCACACCTGGGTCGTGCTGGCCCACAACTCCCGCCTGGGCGCGGACCATCCGGACACCTCCGTCGTCAACGCCTACGGCGACCGCTACCCCTGGGCGCCCTGCATCGCGCAGCCCGCCACGCGCGCGTACCTCGTCGACCTCGCCGCCGAGGCTGCCGTACGCCCTGGCGCGCGCGGCACCGAACTGGAGTCCCTCGGCTGGTACGGCCTCACCCACCTGCACGCCCACGACAAGACCGCCGGCATCGGCCTCGGGGACGCCAGCCAGTACCTGATGGCTCTGTGCTTCTGCCCGACCTGCCAGGAGGGCTACGGCGAACAGGGCCTCGACGCCGAGGAGTTGGCGGCGGCCGTACGCACCGCGCTGGAACCGGTGTGGCAGGGCGCGCCCTCCGACGGCGGCTGGGCGGGGGTCGAGAAACTCCTCGGCGACACGAACGCGACGGCCACACGCGCGTGGCGCGACGACCGGGCCCGCACCCTCCAGGAGGCGGTGGTCGCCGCGGTCCGGGCGGCCGCACCCGCCGACTTCCAGGTACTCCTCCACGCGGACCCCGTGTCCTACCACTGCGGCGCCAACGCGGGCGTGGACCCCGGCCACATCCTGTCCGTGGCCGACGGCGTCATCGTCCCCTGCACGGGCGGCGCGGGCCTCCTGACCCCGTTCGCCGAACAGGCCGTGGACGGGGCCGTGTTGGCCGCCAACTTCACGGTGGTCTCCGGGATGGGCGGCCGGCCGGGAGCGCTTGCGGCCGACGCCGAACGGGCACGGGGGCTCGGGGCGACTGAACTGCGGCTGTATCACGCGGGGTTGGCGTCGGACGGGGACTTGGCG